>JALULR010000168.1 GCA_027056155.1 DHVE2 group archaeon | reverse complement strand
AAATATAGCAAAACTTTTTATTCTTCAACTGCATAACTTCATTCATGCATAAGAAAATATTTGCTTTTGGGATTTTAGTGCTACTTTTATTTGCGCCCCTCTTGCTGAGCATTTTTGGACATGCTGCAAGTCTTGCAAGTATCAGTAGCTTGAATAAAACCCACAGCATCAGAGCAACGGGCACATGGTCCATGTTTCGCGGCGATGCTAGGCACACAGGACTGTGCAATTACGACACAAGTAGCAACAAAGGAAGTTTGCTGTGGAAATACCCTATAGGAAAGCCCGCAAGCGGAGGGATTGTGAAAACCTCACCGGTGCTCGATGGAAATGATAATATTTATGTAGGCGTAGGAATGTACATGTACTCCGTATCTTCAGATGGCAAGCTAAGATGGAAATACGCCGTCCGAGGTGATATAGAATCCTCCGCGGCCATAGGCTCAGATGGAAGTATTTATTTTGGCTCAAAAGATGGCTTTTTATATGCTCTGAGCTCCGATGGCAAATTAAAATGGAAGTTTAACGCAACTACATGGGTAACCTCGAGCCCGGTAATCGATGACAGCGGAACCATTTACTTCGGCTCTAACGATTATTATTTCTATGCTCTGCACCTCGACGGCACGCTCAAATGGAAATTCTACGCTGGAGATGCAATAGCGAGTAGCCCTGCCATCGGCAACGGCAATGTTTATTTTGCTACAGATTTTACGCGCGAAATATTCGCTCTTTATATAAACAACGGCACCATGAGATGGAAAGATAGCATCGGCTTTTACTTTTCATCACGAGGCCCGGCAGTTGGGTCAAACGGCAATGTGTACATATGTGACTCCGAAGACATGGTACATGCATGGAGCGAAGATGGAAGCAATGCGAAAACTCTCGGAGTGGGAGGCGATGTGGCCATTGGCCGTGACGGCACGCTCTACGCGGGCACAAATAAGTTTTATGCCATAAACCAAGATGGCTCGTACAAGTGGACATTCACAATACCCACAAACCCAAACGGCATAAACATGGACAACGTACCCGCAATAGGTAGTGATGGCACAATTTATTTTGGCACATCAACTGGAGAGCTCTACGCGCTCAATACCGACGGCTCAATGCGGTGGAAATCCACGCTAAATTCCGAGATAGCAGTTGGCCCAGTCATCGGAAAAGACGGACATATTTACGCAATCACCGACGATGGCGTTTTGTATGCAGTTGGCGGTTCATCGGGAAGTGGTGGAGCAGGAGATAACAGTGAGCATGAGAGCACAAATGGCGCTTTTGGAAGCTTGCTGAGCTCTCCAGAAACGCAAATGATTGCTGTAGCGGCAATTGTAATTGTGAGCATAGCCGTCGTTGCGGCGGTGCTGCTCCATAAGAGTCACTAAATGAATTATTATAGCTAACATGTCCTTATTTTTTAAACTCTGCCCAGTCGCTAAAAATCAGGATATTCCAAAAAACATCAATAGGTATCACTCGCAAATTTATTTCACAATTTTTTCAAGCGCTGCTCAAGCTCTGCAGCCCACCTCTGATTGTTCAAGCTCTTATATAGTGTGTAAGCATATTGATAATACTTCCTTGCTTCGTCTTTCTGAAACTTCTCCAAGCATTCTGCATAGTACCTGTACGCTTCTGCAATGCTCCGTTTTTTGTTCTTCTTCTTAGCGTATTCTATAACCCTCTCAAAGTATATCTGAGCATTGCTGTAATCCTTGCGAGCACACCGTATTCTTGCTCTCGCCTCATCTAGAATATTAAGTTCATTCTCGTCGTTAAGCTCCATTGCAATCTTTATTGCCTCTTCTAGCAAATCTTCCGCTTCATTTATCTTTCCAAGCTCTAATAGATATACAATTTTAGTCTCCATAAATGTGAGCTTGTCATATTTGTCCTCTGATTTTTCCAAATACTTCTCCGCAAGAGCAAGGTATTTGCTTGCTTCTTTAATCTTTCCAGTCTCTCTACATATATCTACC
>JALULR010000167.1 GCA_027056155.1 DHVE2 group archaeon | reverse complement strand
ATTGATTGACAGATGGAAATCCTTCGATAAAACTCTTCTGCCGGTGGATGATTTGGATCTCTCAATTCTTTGTGCTCTAAGAGAGAATGCGCGTATATCAAATCTAGAGCTTGCCAAACTGCTTGGAGTAAGCGAGGCAACTGTTAGAAGAAGAATAAAAATGCTAGAGGAAAAGGGGATAATCGGCGGTTATTCCGCACTGATTAACTGCTATGCAATAGAGAATAGCATAAAAGCGTTCGTTTATCTCAAGGTGGATAAGAGGTACATCGACAAATTTGCGGAAGAATTAATGAAGGAAAACCGACTTATAACACTTTACAGGATACTCGGTGACTACGACCTACTATGCGAGTGTCTGTTTCTGAGCATGAGAGAGCTTCAAGAGTTTGAAGATAAGAAACTTAAGAGAAATGAGATTCTATCAACTGTAACGCATGTTGTGTCAAAAGCTTACAAATCGTGCGAATGGGTTGGCATATAGTTGGCATATAGGCAAATAATTAATATGTGCAAAGATATGCACCGACGATGAAGCTAGCAATATTCTTAGCTTTCATAATGCTATCCGGATACGTTAGCTCGCCTGCACACGTTCCAAATTTCGATAATTTTCATACGCCAGTGCTAAAACCGGGGGAAGTGGGAAAATTCAATTTTACCATTGAGAACAGATACGTTAACTCGATGTATAATGTAACATTAAACATAGGGATATATATGTGGGCTACCGAGCAGGACCATAAAGACATATCAAAAGTATCTGGGCACCCGGTTATAAAAGAGAGCGGAAAGACGGATTACACCATGCATCTTGGAAAAATAGCACCGCATATAAACAAAACCGTGGTGTTTCACATAGCAACTGCAAGCTCTACACCCGATGGCGTATATTTTGTTAGGTTTTCCCTGTTTTTTGATTACAACGCCTCTCACTATATGATGTGGTCTCGTGGGTATTTTTCCAACTCTGTATGGGACAACGCAACCGTAAATCACACACTTAACTTAGATTACCTTTCACAGGCAATTGGAAAGCCGGTAGATGGCATTGTGCCAGATTCATCATTTAGCGTGAAAAGTGATTTGACATGGGTCCTCTACATTTTAATTGCATTAACTACAATTGTGGGCATTTTAGCAGTATACACATACTTCAAAGAAGAGGCCATATCTAACCCTGCTGACGAAAAATACTATGAGCTCAAAGGCAAGTACAAGAGCCTAGAGCGCAAACTCAAGGAGAAAAAGAAGAAGGCTCAGTAACCGTAATAAAGGCGCTCTGCAAGAAAATGAGGAAGCCCAACGTCTATTATTTTCTTTTCCACTTCATCTACCGGATACTGCACACGGCGAATCTCAAACTCCCATTTTTCTAAGTCAATGAGTGCATACGATGCTTTTGGATTTCCATCTCTTGGCTGACCCACAGCACCCGGATTAAGTATTGCTCTATCTCCGTAATCAACTATAAATGGTACGTGCGTATGCCCCAAAATGAGAACATCTGCACCGTCGTATTCTAATAACCCAGAGTCTACATTCTCTGGCATAACATAAAAATCCTCATCAAAAGGCGCGCCATGATGCACTGCAACTTTTTTGCCGGATATTTTCCAGCGCATATAGTTACTCAAAGACTTCAAATATTCTATGCTCTCATTATCTAGATTATCAATTGTCCAGCGCACCGCTGCTGCAGCATATTTATTGAAATTAGAGTAATCTTCGCCGAGCACTGCACGGTCATGGTTTCCCAGTATGCACCGTGCCCCTACAAATTGTAATTGCTTTATTACTTCATTAGGATATGGATAGTATCCCACTACATCACCGGCACATAAAATTAGTTCAACTGGAGGCATATCCATAAGCACAGCCTTCAACGCTGGAAAATTACCGTGTATATCTGAGATTACACCAATCATGGCTCATCCCTCGAAAACATCTTAATTTTAGATATATCATCGCCGGACCCTGACCAGTACCTACGCACGGTGGTATAAACGCCACCGCGGTTATTGACAAATAGCTCAATGAGCACCCATCTTGGCTCTACAGCCCTTTTAAAATCTTCAAGTATTGAATTTGCCAAATTTTCATGTAATATGCCCACATTGCGATATTTTACAAAATAGAGCTTTAGGGATTTAAGTTCAGGGAGCTTTGTATCCGGCTCATAAACGATACGCACAGTATAAAAATCGGGCAAGCCCGTCATTGGACACACTGCCGTCAATTCTGGATACTCGTATTCTACAACAGTATGCGACTCAGGATACTCAAATTTTACAGTTTCTATCTCCATACCAATACCCGTATTGAAGATAAGTTAATTATATTTTCTATGGGTTTTGGCTCAAGCTCTTCATAAATATTTTGTATGCGGTCAAGCTATAATTTCTAATCTGTTGCTAGTGGGGAGTATATAATAGGTAGGCAAATATACTTCTATTTAAATGCATTAACTTTTCAGAGTTGGAAAGTTGCTATTAAAAAGGTGAACTTAAAATTTGCCCTGTTGCATAACTAACGCAAGAGATAGGGAGAGATGCGTAGTATATATTTTAGTTTAATTTCCATTGGGGAATAGCGTAGCTCAGAGTGCTTGAAACTGTTGAAGAACTAAATTACGAATATAATTTTTGCATTTAGATTTTTGCCAAATTTTATCTGCACATTCAAAAATTTTCTCAAAGAGCTTCATAAAACCATGGCTCTATTTAGTGCCATACATAGTTATTAAATAGCGCAACTTTAAACCAAAATATTTAAATTATATAAAGAGATATAGTATTATGGGCGGCGAGGATGCGGAGCAGATGACTAGATTATACACTTTTGCATCGAACATAGAGTATATAAAATCAAAGAGGGGTGAAATGGGTGTAAAACTCGTGCTAGATGACCTTCATAAGAAAGGATATAACTTAGATATTAAAAATATTAAATCTTCAGAGTGGGTGCCCATTTCTCTGCGAAAGGAATTTTTGTACTCTGTGAGAGACGCGCTTGGTTGGAACGAAGAGAATATATATGATATGGGTAGAAATGCGCCTAGATTCTCATATGCTCTAAAAATATACATTGGTTTGTTTATAACCGTTGAAAAAGCTTTGGAGGCTCCTAATCTGTGGAGAAAACACTACTCATCTGGCACATTGGAGTTATCAAAAGATACGGACCTTAAAAAGGGTATTGCAAAGTATATACTGCGTGACTTCGATGTAGATCCGCTGTTCTGCAAGTACTTGGAGGGTTATTTGCAGGGGTTTGGAGATTTGACCAAATCTAAAAATGTTGTTGTAAAAGAGACAAAATGCACATTTAAGGGAGACCCGTATCACGAATACACCATTACATGGGACGTAAAAAGATAGTTTGGTCACATAAAAAAATCAAGGGTGCGCTGGTGTCTTAAATTATATACTATTTTGCTTTTACTAGGCCAAGATTTAACTCGCGTATTGCTTTTAATTGCGCTTATTACATCGTTCATCGTTTCGAAGTTCTTCGGTTTATTAAGCATTGCATGACGCACAGTTTCTCGTATAACCCAAACTCCGAGGGGGATTTTGTAATCAGGAGTAATCTCCCGGTAAATAAGCACTTTTGCTTGCCGTTTTCTAGATTGTAGATGCTCCAATACTGCAAGGCGGGCAGAGTAGTAAGCGCCTGTGATTTGCGAGGCATAGTTTTTTCTTCCTCCAAAGGGCTCATAATCTTCACCAATTACTGTTTCTGATGCGTAGACCGCACCTTTGAGCCATGTTTCTAGCATCTCATATTCCCATGTCCCTGGTATGAGCAGGATATGAAATTCATTACCCATAAATGAGTTTGTGTAATATTCAATTTTATCCACTGTTTCAAAGTGTTTTACTTCGCTCATTAATGCTTTTCCAATAGCATCATCTACCGCAGTTATGCTCCATCTCGTGGGCACCATCTTCTTATCATGCCCGAGAATTCCTGCCGATAGCAATCTCTGTAAATAATCCACAGATGCGCCATACTTATATAGCTCTATAATTGCTGAATTTGCCTTTATTTTCTCATCAACTATATTATCTACTTTTCTGGGTATATTAGGATTATCCACCACATCAATTTTTCTGGGTATTACTCTTGGCCCGGTTGGGTAAAAGAACGTGTCGAGGCTAGGGCCAGTACCAATTTTTTCAATTTTCAACTCGGTATCCAAAGGCTTTATAGACATTGCAATTTCTTGAGTTGCGGATACCATACGTCCATTTGGTTTTTTCACATTAATCTCCGTAGACGCTCTGAGCAGCGATGAAGTCTTTCTGAGAATATACTGCATATCTTTTCCATAAAGTGCAGAGGTATCTGAAAACTCACGGGCGTGATTATCTTCAGACACAAGCGGCCCAGCAAATACATTCGGATAATTATGACGCCCTACAAATATTGAAGGCGGAGATATTCCAAATAAGGAATCAGATGATATTTTCAATTTTGGCAAATAGCTCTTAGCCGCTTCTAATATGGGGCATTTTGGTAAGCCGCACCATAATCGACCCTTGCACCTTACGCAGAGCTCTCCGAACACATATTTGATAGATAAATGGTAGAATTTAAGTTTTTGTATGTGGATTGAGGGTGTGTTGTCCACCCACATGTGTGCAGCTAGGTTATAATGTAGATGGAAAATGTAAAAATTAAAAAATTCTATTTTGTGTGGCATTTCTGTTTTGGAGCTTACCGGTGTTAAAAATATTAAAGAAGTCCACACCTCTCCGTCACCAAGCATCTGTTGCAGAGCTCTGTATATGACGCAACATGGTTCTAATTTCCGAAAATTTTATTAATTTTATATGCGTTAATCACCTTATGCGAAGAAACATTCTCATTTATGTGATAGTGGGACTAGTACTTTTGAATGTTCTTACGGGTATTACTCCACATAGGTTGAACATTAATAGCGCGGGGGAGAATATGGCAAGCAAAGCATCCCTAGGCTCTGGCTTGGTTGCATATTGGGACTTTAATGAGGGCTCCGGAGCCGTATTGCATGATGAGAGCGAGCATGGAAATAACGGAAAAATATATGGAGCGCATTGGGTCAGAGGACTTAGTGGATACGCCTTGAGCTTTGACGGTGTAAATGACTATGTGCTAGTTCCGAGCTCATCTTCCTTAAATATTACCAGTGCAATAACAATTGATGTCTGGGTCAAGCCATCAAAAGCTCCTGAGGAAGATGGTGCACCAGTGCTTACCAAAGGTTACGGAATGGGTGGTGAGGTTTACGCATTGGACTTTGGCAACGATGGCCGTAGCTTACGATTTTATATATGGAACCCACTGTGGAACACTTCTTACAACTGCGTCGCTAGCGGGTGGCTTGATAATGATATGCTAGGCAAGTGGTGGAATGTTGCGGTCACGTACAATACATCATCTGGTGTGGTGGATATCTACTCTAATGGAAAGCTTCTGGTAGAGCAGAACAATTTTCCGAAGGCACCGATGGAGACAAATGCGCATTCTCTGTCCATAGGTAGCAGAGAGAGCAACACTACTTCTGGCTACGATAAAAATTTTAATGGCACTATAGATGAGCTTCGCATATACGATAAGGCATTGGCAACCTCAGAGATTCGAGAATTATACAGATTAAACATTCCAAAGCTTCATGTTTTTAGATTCTCACATGGCTCGCAGATTGAGAATTTTAGCTTTAGTGGAGACATACCTCCATCAGGAGACATTGTGTATCCAAATGGCAGTGCAGTTATCATGGCTCCTGACTGGACTCCCTCTCCAGATGATTTTGGCTGGATAAAGGTAAATAGTGATGGCACGGCCAAGTATTATTCTATAAATAACGGCAATGTAAGCGAAGATGCTCGGAGTATTAATAAGAATGGGCAAGCGTATGTAGTTGCAATGCACGATTCTTCGTACACGCCACCATCGAATATTTACATTTATAAGTACAATTTCGATGCAAATTCGATTTCTTTGCTATTTGACTATCACAACCCACGGGAGATTAATTTAAGAATGAGCTCAATAGATCTATTTAACGATGGTATCGTGGTAGCTGGCGAGGAGGGCAATGTATCAGGAAGTGCATGGAGCAATGGACACCATGCCGCAATATACTTCTTCAATTACTCTGGTGAGAAATTATGGAATATATCGTTCAATTCTGCATCTTCGTATGCTTCGGTAGTGCGATATAATAACAGTATTCTTGCAGAAGTGCAATACAAGACGATTACGGGCAATCACACTGCCGTTATTTACCAAATTTTTGAAAATGGCACATATAGAGAACTTGTTGAGGCAAAGCACATAGTAGGCGATGCAAATGTCAGTGTTGTTAGAGTACGAGATATGTATGGAGTTGCCAGCACTGTGGGATTTGTAGTTGACGGTACAAATACAGTGTATATCCTTAATCCGGCCAAGCTTCAGCTGGAAGTTGCGCACACAAAGCATAAATGCATGGGGTGGAGCAGCGTAATCGGATTAAATAATGGCATATTTGCTTTTTCGTATAAGTCAGATAATAATACAGTATATCTGTCGAACTTGGCAGGCGATGATTATCCCGTGTATAGCACAACTGGGAGCGGCGCACATGGCATAGCGTACGTGACGAATAAATATATCTTCGCAGGATTTGGACTGCATCCTGCAGATTGGGGAACTGGGCATCTGGTTATATACCAGCGGAATACTATTGAGCCACTACCTCCATCGGCACCACAGAACTTAGAAGGTTGGAGCGAAAAAGGGTATGTGCATATAAGCTGGAGCGCACCAGTGAGCGATGGCACTGAGGGTAGCATGGTAAATATGTACAAAATATATCGTGGCGCGTCAGCTGGTCATGAGGTATATCTTGCAAATGTTTCAGCGGACACACTTCATTTTGATGACTACTCTGCCTCAAATGATGTCACATATTATTATCGCGTCACGGCGGTAAACGCTGCAGGCGAATCAATGGCAAGTAATGAGATAACTGTAAAGCCGCTGTTAACTCCAAACATGATTAATTTTTACACTGTTCCAAGTAATGTAGGGTCAATTACGTTTAATGGTACTGTGTATACCAATGGGCAATCGGCTAATGTGCTAAATGGAAGCTATAGCATAACTGCGAACCCTGATAGCGGATACGCGTTTGACCACTGGAAAGTGAGTGGTAGTGTGAGCGTGGATAACAATTTATCCGCATCGACGACAGTGAGTATTACCGGCACTGGAAGTATAGAGGCAGTATTTTATAAAGTACCCACTCCGCCCTCAGCGCCTTTAAATTTAGCTGCTAGCGCTGGTAATGCGCAAGTTACGCTTAGCTGGGCACCGCCTTCTGACGATGGGGGTGCGAGTGTGGAGCGTTATTTAATATATCGTGGCACATCATCTGGACACGAGGTATACATTGCAAATGTTTCTGCGTCGCAGCTCAGCTATGTCGATGTTGCGGTAAGTAATGGAGTTACCTACTATTATTATGTTACCGCAGTTAATTCTGCAGGTGAGGGTAATAAAAGCAACGAAGTAATGGCAACTCCTGCAACGGTGCCTGATGCTCCTTTAGATTTAAATGCCACAGCAGGAAATAGAATAGTGTACCTCACATGGAATGCACCAAGCAGCGATGGTGGCTCTTCAATTCAGAGTTACAAAATATACCGCAACGGCACGCTCTTTGCAGAAGTGCCAGCATCTCAACTTTATTACAATGATACACAAGTTAAAAATGGCGTTACTTATTATTACTACATTACCGCTGTGAACTCAGTTGGAGAGGGGAGTAAGAGTAATGAAGTAAGCGCCATGCCTCTATCCGTGCCCAGCGCACCTTTAAATCTTCGAGCTACCGCTGGGAGTGGTTATATAAATCTCACATGGACAAAGCCAAGCGATGATGGCGGCTCTTCAATTCAGAGTTATGTTATATATCGCAACGGTAGCTACTACGCATCGGTATCTTCGGCGCCGCTATGGTTTAATGATACCTCTGTGAGAAATGGCATAACCTACCATTATTATGTTGGAGCAGGCAACTCGAGTGGCCTAGGTGATAA
>JALULR010000166.1:1226-1994 GCA_027056155.1 DHVE2 group archaeon | reverse complement strand
GCTTATTACAGTATATATATTTTTTTGTTGTGATTGCCACGAGAGTGCGTAAAAATTTAATTTATAAAAAAATTTATAATATTTTGATTGCAAAAGGAGCTTGTGTTTTCCTAGCTCTGGCATCAAATTTGCTTGAAAACAAAGTTTTTTAGGGAAAAAGATAATAATCGTGTGTGAAGAGAATCAAAGAAAAGAAGCGCCTTGCGAAAAAAATCGCCAGAGAGCGCATCGATATTTTGTTTAAGGAAGCAGAGGCTGCCGGCAGTGCCGGAGAGTTTAGTTTAGCGGAGCGATACGTTGAGTTAATGCTTGCCCTATCAAGAAAATACCGCGTGCCCCTCTCTAAAGAGCAGAAATATAGAATATGCAAAAAATGTCATTCTTTCCTCGTGCCCGGAAAAAACGCCACAGTGCGCTTGAAGAAGGGGAAAGTTGTAATAAAATGCGAAAAATGCGGAAATTACAAGAGATATCCCTACAAATAATTTACTCGGTAATTGTCTCAATTTGAAACAGCACGTTGTAGCCTTTTAATGTGGCGTGTATCTTATCGGCGAACCAGATGGCCTCGTCCACTCCCGCGCCGTCGTCCCACTCGTAGACCATGTCGTAAGCGCCAGTTATCGGTTTAAATCCCAAAGACTGCAACCTCGCAACTATCTCGCTTGGTGGTGCTCCCTCGCTGTTGAATGTTACCTTTAGGTATGTTCTCATCATCACGCAGAGAATGAATCACAGATATTTATGTTTTTCCACATCATTTTCGCT
>JALULR010000166.1:0-1216 GCA_027056155.1 DHVE2 group archaeon | reverse complement strand
CTTCTTACATTGCTGCTCGCCTTGCTCGCTTATTTTGCGTGCTAGAATTTTCGCGCGAAACTAGGGTTTAATTACTTTTTTATACCTTAGAGGCATGAACAAATCGTGGTGGTTATGGACATTCACGAAGCGGTAAAGTATGGAGAGAAGCTAGGTGCGGATTATATTGAGATACGCTATGAAAACTTAACCCGAGCGCACATTGAGCTCAAAGATGGTGTTTTTCACACCCTTGCAGAACGGGAGTCAGAGGGCTACGGGGTGCGAGTGCTAGCGCATGGTGCGTGGGGGTTTTCAACGAGCAATATGAATTTGCAAAAAGCTGTAGAAAATGCGGTAAACCTCGCAGTATCTTCATCGCGGGCAATTAGAGAGCGGATAGAGCTTGCAGAAGCGGAGGTAAATCAAGACCATGTAAAAAGTGAGATGAGAATAAAGCCGGAAGATGTGAGCTATGAAGAGAAAACAGCTCATGTTCTAGCATTAGAAAAAGAATTGAAGCGCGAAGCATTTGTAAAAAGCTCGCAAATTAAGTACGAAGATGCGCATGGTAAAAAGCTTTTAGTTACTAGCGAGGGCACTGAGATTGAGTGGGATTACAATCATATTTTGCAGTCGGTATGGCTAACTGGCCGTGATGGCGCAGTCATGGGCGCAGCAAGGCACATGCTTGGAAGCGTCGATACGGGGTGGGAGTTATTTGAAGAGCACACACCAGAATCCATAAGCTCGCGACTACACAAGCAGTTAAAAAATCAGCTACGCGGGGTTGCGGTGAAGAGAGGAAAGTTTCCCATTGTGGCGGGTCCTATAATAGTGGGCATAATTGCTCATGAGGCGCTGGGGCATCTTGCAGAGGCTGATTTAACAATAAACTCTCCGTTTCGAGACTTGATTGGCAAGAAGATAGCGCCGGATTTTGTGAGCATGAGCGACCGCTATGTGAGAGGCGGATTTGGAAACAATCACTACGATGATGAGGGCACGAGAGTAAAAGATGTGCATATAATTAAAAATGGCGTTTTAAAAGAGATAATGTTGAATCGTGAGTATGCGCGTAAATGGAATATGGTGCCCAATGGCCATGCTAGGGCGGAAGATTATAGCAATCCGCCAATTATAAGAATGCGCAACACGGTGTTTGAACCTGGGGATTACTCACTAGAGGAGATGATTGAAGACATAAAATTCGGATACTACATGGTGGATTTCCGAG
>JALULR010000165.1 GCA_027056155.1 DHVE2 group archaeon | reverse complement strand
AGCCATGCACATATCACATATAATTTTTGCATGGCAATTTTGAAAATAAAAAATATTAAAAAATATTATGTGCGGTACAAGCGCTGCAGGTATATTATAATAAGCAAAGCGCAGAATATAAGAATACTAGCGCCTCCAAACTCGGGCACAGTGGCGCTCGTGATATCGCTTTGCTCTCTGGGCAAGATTTGCATCTCGCTATTGTACTGTGACTGCACTCCTATAACCACTACATTTTCTCCCGCCGTGAGCGATGAGATGTCTATGCTCGTGTTTAGAATTTGTATTCTTATAGTGTCGTCGTGTGAATCTTGAATATAGAAGTAGTGCCCAGTGATATTAATAACTGTAACCGTTCCTGTAACTTGCACCAGCTTACCGTAGTTGGTGGTGTTTGCCGTTCCTATGCTCACGCTCTCTGGCGCTATTGGCGAGCCATGCATCACCTTTACCACTTGCGCTGCAGAGTTTATAAGTATCTCAGGCTCTTCTTTATAACTAGAAACTTGACCAACTACTTTCACATAGTCACCGTACTGTAACCCAAGTGAGCTTAGGTCAGCACCGTAGACCCTAATTCCCGCCGTGGGGTCTTGTATGTACATAATATACGAAAAGCTGCCCGGCTTAACGGTTACTTTGCCTTCAACTATTACTTGGGCACCGGTGTTATTTCGTACCCACGATAGCTCAGGCATGGCATAATATGTAAATCCACCATCTACGACCGAGCCCATGCCCGTAGCGGTGATTTTCACCATAACTTCCGTATTTGCGCTCATATTCGGCATGGTAAACGTGTATATGCCGTCTCCCGCGCTTGTGTCGCCATGGGTGCCGTCATCATACATAGTAGTATTTACATAGCTTCCGTTTGCAGCGGTATAATTTATGCTCACGCTCTCTGCGTTCGCGGTGGGTACAGTGATTATAACACTAGAGTTCTCATGCTCAGAGTTTGCAATGTGAATACTCGGTGCGCCCATGCTCACTGCCTTAACTCCCATTAACCATTTTACTATGTTCTGCGTGAATAATAAATTGTCATAAGTGTAGAGTGAGTAATCATTGAATACCGTGGTACCTATGGCTGCAATTCTATGGCCTTGAATAATCTGAGCAGCAGCAACGGGAGGATACGAGCCTTTTGGATATGAAACAAATGCGCCTCCGGCGGTGTTGTTTTCGTTGTAAGTATCACTATCCCCCGTTGCGAGGATTATTGCCTCACTATTGTGTAATCCGTTCCCTGTAGCGTCTATCAGTGATGCAGATGAATAAAAACTCACGTTATTTACTCCCTTAGTTATTCCCGTGCTCGTATCGTTAAAATGGTGAATGAGCACTTTGTAGTTTGCACCGTAGTTAGTGGTATTGTCGCATATTTCATCATCGTTAAACCGCAGTACTGAGCCCAATGAGTGAAGTATGCTATTCAAATATGTGGTGTGTCCGTTACTGTAGTAATCGCTCTTGGAAGTTAGAAGAATCGAGCCGTTGAAATTTAGCATGAATGTTGATATATTGCCTAGTTCTTGAGCGCTCAATTTTCTAGCGGGGCTTGTTATTATAATTAGCTTTGCAAGTGCACTGTATGAGGTATTTAACAGAGAGGACGAAATATTGCTATTTGCTCCAAAGGCACTTGTAAAGTTCTCCGGGTCAAGTCCAAGTTTTCTCATGCTCACCACAAATGCGCCTAGCTTGGATACATAGTCATTATCGTGAGCACCATCGATTAATATCACCTTGCTTGCATTAGCGAGCACGTGCGGTACTGGCTTCTGCTCCGGCACCCATTGGGCGCTGCTATCATTGTCCCAATTTTGAGGTATACGCACTATGCTGGTATATTCGCTTGTGTTGATGTTCCAGCCATTAGTTCCGCCCCAATAAACAGCATCTACCGTGTCGTTTTCAGGACCCAGAAGTTCAATGCCTCCTGCAGTGCCACCTATTTCAAGTCCGTGCTCTGTGCCGTCGCCTATGTCAGGATATCTGTGAAACTTTGCAGAAAATCCCTGCGGGCTTATAGCGATGCTAACATAAGAATGTGCTAAAATGCTTAGCCCGTGAATGGTATACGCGCTGTTAGAGGAAACATTGACTATCTTGTAACCATCTAGATTGACCTTGCTCGATGTTGGATTATAAAGCTCTATGTACTTAGAGCGGTTATCCATTGAGCCAGTATGGTAATACACTGCCGATATTAGCACATGGTTAGATACGGGCATTGTGCCGCCTGAGCCCGAGATGCTTACATTAAAGTATTCTGTGAAGTGTATGCTTCTATCTTTTGAGTAAAATGTAATTGATTCTGTGTACGTGCCAGATGAATTTTTAGGTGCTTCTACGTACATTGTCTCACCAAGCCAGTCATACACAGAGCTTCGGTACCAGCTGGGATATTTCCCAACATCAATCCATAGCGGTCCGTTAGGTTGTATATAGAAATATGTTGAATTTTTGTACCCGCCGTTTGCAAGGTAAAAGTGAATGGCTGCATAGCCTCCTGCAGGAACGGTTACATTCCATGTGTCCATAAACGGAGAGGGCAAATAATAAGGCACATCCCGGTATTTATATATGTTGGTGAAGAAAGAGGAGAAATAGTCTGCAAGGGTGCGGTTGTGGATAACTATGCCCACAGTGTGTGTATCGTTGTTAATATAGCTAGTGTTCCAGTTTGTGTCACCTATATACACAGAATCATCGGCTATAACCATCTTCAAGTGAGTAATTACCTCCGAAAAATCGTATTTTACCGCCACTCCGTTGTTTGTCAGGTAGTTGTAAGAATAGTAATTATGCCCACTATCGAGCACTACTTTAGCAATGCTCTTCTTTGCAACTATATCGTTTACCATATTATCTACTCTATTTTGATACACATCTTCAGGATTGGTGTAATATGCCATATCATACATGGCCACGTATAGTCTAGTGCGTGCAGAGTTGAGCAGATGGGTAATGGTATAATAAGTATGCCAGTCGTAAGTGGTATTTACTATGTAGCCTTGATTTGAGATGCTTGTTAGTGCTAAATGCGGCGTGGAAGAATCGTCGTTCCAGAGCTCGTTGAAATAGGCCTGATAAAATGCACCAATGCTGCTATTATATATAAGAACGCCGTACTCGTTGTTCTTTCCCAGAGCGTTCGGGCTCCAGTTATGTGAGCCTATATAAACAATATCTCCATCTATTACAAGCATCTTTGTGTGCAAAAACTTGGAGCTAGAGTCCTCCTTTACTGTGACTCCGTTGCTAGATAGGTAATTTGCAGCGTATGAATTCTCGCTAAAAGAGTTTTCGTAAAGCACTTTGACATCAACCCCGCGCGTGCTTGCAGAAATCAGCGAGTCTAACAATGTTTTCACAGGTGCCTCATCGCTCATCTCCAACATTGCTACATATACACTACTCTTCGCATTCTCAATTAGCTTGTTTATGATCGGAGCGTATCCTAAATCGGCAATTGGTACTACATGCACACCCACGCTTGCACTTCTGAAGCTCGTGGTATGAGCACTCTTATTTAATTCACTGGGTGGTATTGTCAGCAGAACGGCAATTGCAATGGCTATTATTATCATATTTTTGAGTGATTTTTTCATATAATCGCCTCTGCATTTACATCTGCTTATAAGCATGAGAACAAAGTATTAATATTATATGTGCCTGCTTTTCAACGCTGCACTTCCCTTATTTTTTGCAACTTAAAAATGCAATCGATGAAAAATTTTTAATGCAAATTCACATTGTGCTATCTGGTGGTTTAATGCTAACTGAGAGAATATACACAGAGCTAAGCTTGCTTTCACGCCATATAAAAGTTTTAGAGATAGTTAAAGAGTATCAGCCAATTGGCATAGTTAGAATTTCAAATATGCTGAACATTGGTGAGCACGAAGTACGACATTCACTGGGCGTACTCGAAGATGCAGGGTTAATTAAGCCCACTCCAAACGGTGCTATAATTAGAGGAAACATAAAAGAAGAGCTTATACAAAGTGCAGAGGTCCTCGAAGAGCTTTCGCAAACTGCCAAGGTGCTTAAAAAAGAGATACTAAAGCTGGTAATGTAATATGCCATCTTTTGATATAGTAGGCGATGTTGCGATTATAAAGTACAGGGAGGACCTAGATATTGAGAGCTTAGCAGATTATATTTTAGAAAAGCATAAAAATGTGAATAATGTGGCAGTGGATTACGGAGTTGAGGGCGAGACTCGAGTTAGAAATGTAAAGCTTTTGCGCGGCACCACTTTGGAAACTGTACATAGAGAGTTTGGTGTGCGCATGAAAGTTGACGTATCGAAGGTGTATTTCTCCCCGCGCCTTGCAACCGAGCGCTGGCGCGTTGTGCAAGAGGTACAAGATGGCGAGAAAATATACGATATGTTTTGTGGTGTAGGCCCTTTTAGTTTGCTCATAGGCAAATACAAAAATGTGGAAATTTATGCAAGCGACATCAATCCCGCAGCCATAGCTTACTTAAACGAAAATATCAAGCTCAACAAGCTTAGCAACATTCATTCTATATTAGGTGATGCAGCTGAAGTGTGGAAGACCCTGCCAAAAGTGAATAGAGTGATAATGAATTTGCCACATGATTCGTATCATTTCCTCGAGTACGCTATTAATGTTCTTAGTCCAAACGGCAAGATAAATTATTATGAAATACTCCCAAAAGATGTGGATTTGTATGGGCGATTTTCAGAATTTCCAGTCAAAGTATTAAATGTGAGACGAGTACATGAGTACTCTCCTGCAAAGACCCTGTTTTCCTTTTTGCTCACTATTTGATTCTAAGTGCATCTAGGTTCTTCAGGGATATTGTTTCCATACCATAGCGCTTATGCAGCCCTATTGCGAGGTCTATGCACTTGCTCTCTTCTCCGTGACATGTGATTATTCTCTCTGGCTTTGGATTCATCGAGCCTATAAACTGTATTAGTTGTCTGCGGTCAGAGTGCCCAGAGAATCCATCAATAGTCTCAACATCTAGCTCCACTTTAATCTTTATTGGTTGTCCGTGCTCGCTCATAGTTATCTCGCTCAATCCGTTCTGAATCTTGCGACCTAGCGTGCGCTCTGCCTGATATCCTACGAATATTAGCGTGTTTCTCGGGTCATCTGCCCAGTGCTTAAAGTACTCTAAAACTGGGCCACCGTTCATCATACCCGAGGTAGATAACACAATCAGCGGCTCTGACGAGTTCACCACGCTCTCCCTGCGCTCAGAAGCCTCAACACGGTGGAACACTGGCGATAAAAATGGATTTTCCTTCTTCTGAAATATAAGCTCTCGCAAATCTTTGTTTAGGTATTCTGGATACGCCGCATGAATTGTGGTAGCTTCCCAAATCATGCCATCAAGGTAAACAGGCACTTCTGGTAACTCTTCATTACGCATAAAGCTCTCGATAACTAGCATAACTTCTTGGCTTCTGCCAACTGCAAACACAGGAATGAGCACTTTGCCACCACGCTCGATTGTTCTCTTAACTACATCTTTCAAGCGCTCTGCCGCCTCGCGCCTAGGTGGCTGAAAATCCTCACGACCGCCGTAAGTGCTCTCCATGATGACAGTTTCTACTCTTGGAAATCTGTTATGCGCGGGGTTAAATAACCATGAGCGCTCGTATTTTATATCTCCAGTAACAACCAAGTTGTAGAACCCCTCTCCTATGTGAAAATGTGATATTGCCGAGCCAAGTATATGGCCTCCGTTGTGAAATGTCAAGCGTACATCAGGTGATATATCCGTAGTTTCGCCGTATTTTAGCGTTATAGTGTGTTTAATCATCTCTTTTATATGTTTTGATTCAAACGGCACCTTTCGCCCCTCTGATTGTGCAACTTTTAAGTAGTCTATTAATAACATTACTGCTAAATCCCTCGTTGGAGGTGTCATGAACACAGGCCCATTATAATTGTGCTTAAAAAGCATGGGTACAAGGCCTACATGGTCTAAATGCGCATGTGTCACAACCACAGCATCTATGTACTTAAGTGGATTTTGCGGGTCAGTATTATCCCACACATCTGGCATGTAAAGATACGGCGTGCCGCTCCACGGCTCGGATTCATCTCCTGCAGAGACATTGAGTCCGCAATCAATGAGTATCCTGCTAGTCCTTGTCATGAGCAGCGTGGCGCTTCTGCCTACTTCCCGATATCCTCCAAGAGCAACAACGCGAACCCACTGCTCACCGCTTAGCGGGGGTCTATTGAGTCTCTTGCCGATGTCTCTGAGTATCTTTCTGCGCTCTTCCCTCACAATTTTCAGGTACTCGCGCATCTCTTTTACAATTCTTGATTCTAACGGCGGCGCTCTGACCACCCGTGGCGCCCATCTTACTTTTTTCTTAATTTCGTTTAATAGCTCACCCTCTTTGCCGATAACCGCGCCGGGAGAGTCGGCTACAATGGTTACCTCTCCGGTCTCAGGAATGAAATAAATGTCCTTTATGCCCGCTTCCTCAGGAACAATTTCCTTTATCTCGTTCATAGCCTCTTTTTCGTCCATTAGCATGTGCGGGTCTGGCCTCATTGATATTCTTCTTCTCACAGTTTGAGCAACCTTTTTTACTATCTCTGGATGCTCTGCAAAAAATTCCATGTCCATGGTGTAAACTACTACTAATGGCCCTTCTAAGTCAATGTTTGTAATCTCTGCCTGCGGTGCAAGCTCATTTAGGAGCTCACTCGTCTTCGTTAGTATATCCTGCCACTCCATAAAATCACTTCAGTTTCAGTTTCTTCATTCTCTTTTCTACTTCTTCGCTGCTGAGCTCCACAAACCCCTTCTCCTTGGTTATAGTTGCCACAGATATGCCATCACCGCTTGCTGCGTCTCTTCTTATAGCGGCGTTTATGCCTCTAATCGCCAGATTCACGCCATCGCTGAGCTTTATATCATCGCTCCACCGATCTTCAAGTACACCATAAACGAATAGTGAGCCAGAGCCAACACTGGCATATTTGTCCTCTATAGCACCTCCCGCTGCGTCTATGGAGAACACATGATATCCGCGATGGTCATATCCCCCAATTATTAGTCCCACATAGTATGGGTAAAACTTTCTCTCATTGAGGATATTGGATAAAAGTGTGGCAGCTGCATTTACCGGCATTAGAGTATCCCTGCGAAGCCTGTATAGAGAGATTTCAGCACGCATGTAACGCACAAGCACCTGTAAATCTCCAACAAGCCCAGCAGTAGTCATGCCTATATTCGAGTCTAATTTATACAGTTTCTGAGCTACCTTGTGAGCAATAAATGTCTCCATGCTCGCGCGGTGCTCAGTTGCAAGTACCACACCATCTTTAGTCACAATACCTACCGTAGTCGTCCCAGTTTTAACGTTCTCCATCTTTAACACCCTCTTAAAATCGTAGGCTGTGGGTATAATCTCCTTAATCTATTTAAATCTTTTTCAAGGCATGGGTGCGTTAAGTTTCTCAAAAACATGCAAAAGTAGAAATAAAAAATAAGCAAAATTAAATATAGCGGTACAGGAGTACAACTCAAAGCTATTTTGCTCCAATTTGCACTTTTTCAAATAGTTGGAGCTTGGTTATTCGCTCTACTGCCCTATAATGTACTTTCATGGTGCCTTCCTTGCCTTGTATGTCAATTTTGCCAATGTTGTCCTCTTTTATCCCGTGCCTCTCTGCCTCGCGTATAATGTCTAGCTCGCCAGCTCTGCGCTGCATGCGAAACCTCACAGGCACCATGCCATATCTGTCTGCAATCATTCGATAATCTTTTTTCTCTTGCACATTGCCGTTTTCTATTGCTATTCTTTTTATTTTTATACCGACAAAATCTTCAATTCTTAGAAAAAACTCCATGTCTTCAGGTGTGACAAATGAAATTGCCTTGCCGTCACTCTTCATTCTTCCAGTGCGCCCTATGCGATGCACGTAATCCTTAGGATATCGCGGTATGTCATAATTGATAACATGGGTTATCCCGTGAACATCGATACCTCTAGAAGCCACATCTGTGGCCACGAGGATATTTACGTTACCACTTTTAAAGTCGTTCATCACTCGCGTTCTGGCTCCTTGCTTCATATCTCCGTGTAGTTCTCGAGCGGGTAGCTTTGCGTCTCTGAGCTTTCTGCCTAGAAATTGCACTTCCATCTTTGTGTTGCAAAATATAAGATA
>JALULR010000164.1 GCA_027056155.1 DHVE2 group archaeon | reverse complement strand
GTAAAAGCTTTTCAAAATTTGTACCTGGAATTCTATCCATATCCGAACCTGCAATTTCATAAAATCTGAGGAGCCGGTCTAGTGCCGGTGCCATTCCCCGTAAGCAAGACCAGTAAAGCACGCCATTATTAATCACGCCAAAGCACCCATCGGGCCACCAGAGCACAAACTCGGGTGCATGCTCTATAAAAAACTCCACTAATGAATGTGGCACAAGCTCCACCTTAGGCATGGCTATGCGCTCTTCATCTTTGGCAATGTATAATTTAGCACGCAGAACCTGCTCGTATTTTCCCTTTTCAAGTGAAGGCATGAGCCCATATAAAGGCGCAAATGTATATATCTTTTCCTAATCCCTGTAATACATGTTAAATGCTCGTACGTCCTAGCGCGTTGCATATTTTGGCGCCCATTAAAAAGTGCTCATACATCAACTCTAAGCATAGCAACTTCGTAGCTTTCATAATCAATTGCAAGTAGGTCCGTGCTTCCAACGACTAATACATGCATGCTCAAGCTCGAATTCTCCGGTATCCATGCCTCGCTTCCATTTAAGTTGGTAATGTTAAATGATACTCCATGCATTGCGACAAAATGCACAGTGCGGTTAGCTCCATAGTTGTAAAGCGTGACATTGAAATTGCTACTATGCACCGTACTGGGCACAAACTTCAGGTCCGGTGCTAGTTTTAAGCATAAATAGGTAATATTTTTCCACTCTTGTATGCCCGTTTTGGTCTTTATGCTCACCCTCAGCGTGTTATTGCCTTGCACCAAATAGCTCAAATTGCCCCACACAGTTCTACTTTTACCCGGGTCAATAGAGAATACCAACGTGCGATTTAATGCGCCGTCAATGGAAAAATTACCGTATGTTTTCATGGTTATGTTCTCGCGCATCTCACCATGGTTAGCCACAGTTACACTAATCCATGTTCGATTATATGTGCTATTTCCTATAAGCATATACGAGCCTGTGGCCGCTTCTAAACTCAAGTTCTCATGCACCTGATGCATCTCCACAGGCACGGGCACAAAGGTAACTGCAAATATTAATAGTCCAACAAGGGCAATGGTAAATCTCTTTCTGTCGAGCTTGGTAATATCGTTGAGTGGCGGTGGGTGTCTGAGCCCAAGAAGCACCACGAGTATCCCGAATATGAGCCAGCCGGGGTAGATGAATCCTAACCCTATCAAAAGCGCGGCAAATCCGTAACTTACATACTTGACCTTGTCCCCAAGCACGGCACGCGCTGCATGCCCGCCGTCTAGCTGCCCCACGGGAAAAAGATTTATGGCTGTGACAATGAAACCAACCCAGCCAGCCATGGCAACAGGATGCACAAATCCGGAAGATGGAAAAAAGTACTCTAAAAACTGATACATTAATGGAACATTAAATATCAGATATGTGTTTGTAGATTCTAAATCCATGTGCGGCGGAGTGGCACTGCCGAGAATGAGCCCGATTATGGTCACAGGTATGGCGACCAAAAACCCAACAATGGGTCCCGACAAGCCCACATCAATCAGGGACTTTTTATCGGGAATTGGCTCGCGAATTGATATGAAAGCACCGAGCGTGCCTAGCATGGTGGGCGCGGGAATGAAGAATGGTAGCGATGCCGCAATATTATGCCGCTTTGCTGCAAAGTAGTGCCCCATCTCGTGGCATCCGAGAATCGTTAATAAGGGCACAGAGAAGTACAAAAGCCCGCCAAGCACATCTCCCCAAAACCCAGATGAGCCGTAATATGCCACATAGTAGCCCATGCCCACCCATATTGTTGAGAGTATGGTTAAAACAAGTAGTCCAACATTAATCCAAATACTAAAAAAGCGGCGTTTGGGATTTTTCACAATGAGCAAAACGTACTCCCCGCCTTGCTTTTTTACCACTGGTATAGAGCCTCTCTTTTTAAGCTCGATGCGAAGCGCTTCAAAGTTCTTCTCAAATGCTTTCTCATCAGTCACAGTAAATGAAAACTCAAGATGGTCCGGCGTGATTCTAAACTCATAAACATCGATATATTTTCGAACAAGTCTA
>JALULR010000163.1 GCA_027056155.1 DHVE2 group archaeon | reverse complement strand
CTGACAGCAGCTGCGTGGCGAGCGGCAGGGAGACACCGTACTGTTGGTGCAGCTGACAGCAGCTGCGCGGACAGCAGCTGCGATAGAAAAAAATTTAGCCCACCGTGTGGTTCCTCCCTCATCGCTCGGGAGGGGCATGGCGGGTGGGCGAGTGAGCATAGAAAAAACCATATATATTCTTTGCCATCTAGCTTTATGAGTGACGAAGTCATTGGGCTATTACTGCTCATCGTTATTTTCGCCATATTTGCAGCGCTCATCTACATAATGATTAATCTTACATCTTCCAAAGACAAAGTGCGAAACGGAATAAAGAGCATGTATAATGCCAAGGATAGCGGAAAGGACCTCATCTTCAAATACAGAAACTACGACATTATTGCCACCTTCAGGTCCAAGGTGAAAATAAGCATAATCCACAGCAAAGATGTGGAAGGCATCAAAGCACCCTCAGGTGCTGAGCTAACGCCCATGTACCTCATCTTCAAAATAAAAAAGCCGGAAGAGATTCCAGCAAAGCTAGATAGATACATAGATTTTCTAGAGTCTATTCCCACTCAATAGTGCCCGGAGGCTTATTTGTTATATCGTAAACCACGCGATTTATGCTATTTACCTCCGTTGTTATACGATTTGCAATTCTCTCAAGCAGCTCATGTCTCGCCTTAAAGTACGCAGCAGTCATTCCGTCGAGGCTCTCAACCATACGCACTGCAACAGTATAACCGTAAGCTCTTTTATCACCATGCACACCTACGCTTTTTATAGGCAGAAGAACCGCAAAATACTGCCATGGCCGCTCTTCAGGTACATAAAAACGCTCAACCTCCTCCTCAACGATGGCATTTGCAGCTCTTACAATTTCGAGTCTTTCCTTATCAATTTCTCCGAGAATTCTAATTGCTAGCCCAGGCCCTGGAAATGGTTGCCGCTCCGCTGTCTCTATACCGAGATATCTTGCAATCTTACGCACTTCATCTTTATAGAGGTCTCGCAATGGCTCTACAAGCTTGAGCTTCATTTGCTCGGGAAGCCCGCCCACATTGTGATGTGATTTTATCGTGTCTCGCAATCCTCCTCCGCTTTCAATCCAGTCAGGCGCTATTGTGCCCTGCACAAGATACTCAGCACCGAACTCTCTGGCAATTCGCTCAAAAACATCGATAAACTTTTTACCGATTAGCTTGCGCTTCTGCTCGGGGTCTGTCACACCACTAAGCATGGCTATAAATTCATCGGCAGCGCGGACTATGCGATAGTTAAAACCCATTCTCTGAAACATCTTTTCTATATTTTGCGCTTCGTTTTTTCTCATAAATCCCGTATCTACAAACACCACCATGAGCTTGTCATGTATGGCCATCTCTACGAGCTTTGCAGCGACGGTGCTATCCACGCCGCCAGAGCAAGCAATTACTGCACGGCCCTTAATCTCATTTCGAAGGCTCTCTACGCTCTCGCTCACAAACAATTCAGGATTGAACATACTCTCTAACCTCCTTATCATCTCTAAACACTTTTTCCCGCATTTTTGCGCGGTACTCTTTAATTTTATCCACAAGCGCTGGATACTTCAAAGTGAGTATCTCCACACACATCAATGCACCGTTAATCACATTATCCACACCAACCACGGATATGGGCACACCTTTGGGCATCTGCACCATGCTCAGCAGCGAATCGAAGGGCACATTGCTTGATAGGGGCACGCCAATCACAGGTCTCTCTGTAAGCGCCGCCACAAATCCAGGTAGCGCGGCAGATAATCCTGCTATTATCAAAAATACCTCATGAGGAGAGTTCTTCACAATTTGCTCCACGTGCTCAGGCGTGCGATGCGCCGAGGCAACATGTACATTATAAGGCACTGAAAAATCAGATAAAAGCGAGAGTGCTTTCTTAGCTTTGTCAAAATCCGACTTGCTTCCGAGAATTACGCATACTCCCATGCGGAGGCATACCAAAAAAGTATAAAAAAATTTATGTTTTCATGATTACGCCGAGGAACACCAAAAAGCCCACTACAAGGCCAACTAATGCTCCACCAACGTAGATTAAACCCGGCAAGAGAAGGTCATTAGTAAAGTGTCCAGTTTCGTTCATCCACACTGCAAAGTACAAGATTAATGGTATAATTAGTCCAATTACCAGCAAGGATACTCCTGCTGCTCTACTCTTTCCACTGCCAAAGTACGCTGTAAGGGCGCCGAGTCCAATGAATGTCAATGATAACACTAATAAAAGTATCTCTGTAAATATAGTCCAAACTCCAGCACTGCCCATCGTTGACCAGACAAAGCACATCGAAAACACCTCAGAACTTTATGCCGGTGAGCGTCTTTGTGTCGATGATTCCATCTATCATTCTTATTTTTTCAACCACAATCTTTCCGAGCTCATTATAGTCCTTGGTCTCTAGCTTGGCTATTAGGTCAAACTCACCAAAGAGGGGGTGCAGTTCCACAATCTCCGGCAAGCCTTTCAGCTCTTCGTAAACTTCATGCTCTTTACCCGGTGCTGTACTTATCAATACAAAGCCCACTGCCATTTCAATCACCATGGCTCGGAATGTATTACACATATAAAATTTTTCCCACAATTATTCTTGCCATGCCGGTTTCAATAAATAATATACAACCAAAGTTTGAGTAAATAATTACGCATAAGAATCATTTAATCTGCGAATATATTCATTATTATGCCACAAAAATCCGGTGTATAGAAAATAACCAAGACGATAAGCAAATATTATATACCACATGTTCAGTTTTAATAATATGAAGCGGGGAAAGTCTTCAAAACAACTCGGCGATTGCGATTTAATGTATTTATCTGACGAACAACGCGATATTCTTCAAAAAGAGGCAAAAAGAGAGAATCCAAACGAGAGAATATTTACAATAATGAAAAGATTTGCCTCAATAAGCAAGAGAGTAGAGGGAATGTCATCTTTTTACAAGGGCTTTGTTATGGACACAGACACCATAAGCTGGGTTCTGGAGCTTTACAAAAACACACCGCCAAACGCCGAAAATTACAGTAATTTAGCCCTTGCTGTTGAGTCGTATTCCAAAGCTCAAATATGGCTTGGATATTTCTTATCGCTCGTTAACTCGCTAAACCATGATTTGAGACTTAGAAGATTAACCGCCGCCGAGCACGTGCTACGAAAACTCGAGCTTGAAGTGGATCGCGGGCGGAGAATATTTAAAAATTTCAATAACGCTATGAAATCGCTAAGAGATGGCCTAACCTCTACCGAAGATAACGCTGCGTTAGAGTATTTTGAGTAGATTTTTTGGCATTACTCAATTATCTCCACATTGTAACCCATATCCTCTAAAAATTTTCTAGCTCTATCGCGCTGGTCGCCTTGCAGCTCTATTTTACCGTCTTTCACCGTGCCGCCAGTTGCAACTTTACGTTTCAGAGCCTTCGCTATGTCTTTCAAGTTCACATCTTTCTCATTAAACCCCTCTATTATAGTCACCGTCTTTCCATAGCGCCTGCGGTCTGTGTATATTTTTATCACTTGCTGCTCCTTGGAAATCTCTTCCCAAGCAAACAGCTCATCCGGAAGTCCAGTTATTGCCTTTTTCATTACAATTAAGCAAAATTAACGCGTGTATTTATACCTTTCGTTAAAATTATACCATATATTGAGTAGCCCTAAGGCCATTTACCATAATACCTAGCGGCGAGTGACAATGCCCATGTACTTCAAAAGCTTTGGATTCTTTTTAAATAGTTTCCATATCACCTTTGAAGGGTAATCGATATCGCCATATTTGTTTATTAATTCAATCATATCCGGCCGATTTAGAGCGCTCACAATATTATTAAAGTCATCATCTCTTATCTTTCTGTAAAAATTGTGAATGTACAGCGCTTTAGATAGCTCTTTGCCAATACTGCGCTTCCAGCAATCTTCATAATTTTTAAGCGATTTCTCTCCATAGTCTCCCGATTCTAACGCGCGAGTTATAACCTGTACCGCACACTCTGCAGCGCGCAGGCCCGGGTATACACCGCCCCCGCTGGTAGCTTTCACCTGCCCGGCAGAATCGCCCACAATGAGCATGCCACGCGCATAACTCTTCTTTACAGTGCCAATTGGTATGCCTCCACCACCAACGCTAAGAGGCTTCCCCTTAACGGATTTTAAAAGCATTTTCAGATAATTCCAAGCATTGCCATAAGCACCAAGCCCGATTTTGGCAAGCCCGTCGCCAAGTGGTATTGCCCACGCAAAAAATCCCGGCGCAACATTGTTGCCCACAAAAATCTCAACAGTATCGAGGGCTTTGTAATCATACTGTGCTATAACTTGTGCAGCGCTTATGAGCTTAGGTGCAGAAATGCCCATCGCTCTCCGCGTAATGCTATTAATTCCATCAGCACCTATTATTATGCGCGGACGATACTCCCCACGTGTGCTCTTAATTTTAAAATTCTCGATTTTTCTTATTCTCTCTTTTAGGTGTATGCTCGCGCCGGCCCGCACAGCATCGCGGGCAAGGCTCCTGTCAAACTCAACTCTATCCACAACGTAAGCTCGAGTTACATTAGTGCCAATATTTAGTGCTTCGCCGCTAGGTGCAACAATCCTCGCCTTGCTGCTCGGGTGCAAAATCCCACGGTGGTTCATAGTTCCAACAATGCTAAAAATATGCTCTGAAAACAAGCCAGAGCAGTGCTGTGGATTACCAATATCAGAATGCTCTTCAAATATATGCACATCAACACCGTTTTGCGCAAGTTGCGAAGATATGTAAAGCCCGATGGGCCCAGCACCGATTACAGCTACGTCCATTGTGCTCCGTATTGAATAGAGAATAAATAGTTTTTCTGTGGTTGGAGCAATACCTATTTTTCTTCATTGAGTAGCTCCTAGTAATATAACTGAAAAAACAGCAAATCAAAAGATTTAAGTGCAAAAAGTCGCTAATGCAAATATGCCAATATTGCAAGTTGCTCTGGATTTTATGCTACTAGACCGTGCCCTCAAAGCGGCAAAAGAGGCAATAGAAGGAGGTGTAGATTGGCTTGAAGCCGGCACCCCACTGGTGAAAAGCGCGGGCATGGACGCTGTGCGAAAATTAAGTGCGTTAGGCAAGCCCGTGGTGGCAGACTTGAAAATAATGGACGTGGGTCGCGTAGAGGTAGAAATGGCCGCAAAGAGCGGAGCAAAAATAATAACTGTGCTCGCGCTGGCGGACGATGAGACCATAAGGGACTCTGTGGAAGCTGCGCAAAAATACGGTGCGAGCATAATGGTAGACTTAATTAATCACCCTGCACCTGAGAAAAGGGCTAAGGAAGTCGAAAAAATAGGCGTGGATTACGTTTGCGTGCATGTGGGCGTGGACCAGCAGATGCACGGCGATAACCCCCTCGCAGTGCTTGAAAAAGTAGCTGCGATGGTAAATATACCAGTAGCGGCAGCAGGAGGCATAAATGCCATGCTCGCCCCTGAGGTAGTGGAAAAAGGAGCAGAAATTGTCATAGTAGGCGGGGCAATCATTAAAGCTCCAGATATTGCTCAAGCCACCCGCGAGATTAAAGAGGCAATGCATG
Source organism: DHVE2 group archaeon (assembly GCA_027056155.1). Classification (GTDB taxonomy): domain Archaea; phylum Thermoplasmatota; class Thermoplasmata; order Thermoplasmatales; family Aciduliprofundaceae; genus JAADDK01. The sequence goes on along the minus strand of JALULR010000163.1, from coordinate 2,947 downwards.
GCGTGAAAAAAAGCACGGCACTATACAAAAAATACAGCAAAGATGAGCTAATCAAAGCGTTTAAATTAGTATCTTCGTCCAATCTCAGCGATGCCATGCATCGTAAAAATGCGATTGGCTCTCTAATAAAGCTCACCGGGGGGAAGATGATTGGCCGCGCTTTCACAGTGCGCACTTTCGATGGAGACTGGGCCAAGCCGGTGGAAGCAATAGAACAGGCAAGCAAGGGAGATGTGCTAGTAATCGATGCACAAGATGGAAATATCGCTGTTTGGGGCGAGCTTGCCACATGGAGCTCTAAAATAAAGGGGCTTGGCGGCATAGTTGTGCTAGGAGCAGTTAGAGATGCTGATGACATCAAAAAAATAGACATACCGGTATACGCAAGAAGAATAGTGCCCAATGCAGGCGAGCCCAAGGGATTCGGAGAAATAGGAATCGAGATTAACTACAACGGTGTGAGAATCAGGCCAGGGGACTGGGTTATTGGCGACGAGAGCGGCATTGCAATAGTTCCAAAAGAAAGAGCGGTAGAAATTGCAAATCGTGCACTGGACGTGATGGAGCACGAAAATAGAGTTCGCGAGGAGATTAAGAGAGGCTCCACACTCTCGGCAGTAATGGAGCTGCAAGATTGGGAAGTGCGCCGTTAAGATAGAATATATCTCCTTATTATCGCTTCGAGCTCTTTGCGCTCCACAACGTTAAATTCTCCAGTTTCAAACTTTTTTGGATACGCTATTTTTATGGCTCTAAGAGCATCTTTCATCTTTAATCTGGTTTTTGAGCTCAGCGGCCCGGTGCTCGCAACTCCTAGTTTCAGCTTCCCGACCCATGCAACAGAAATCTGCATGCCCATGTATCTAAAATCTTCGCTATGCTCTGCCAGAAGCTCTGCCAATTTCTCCTCAGAGCCATCAGATACAAAAGATTCACGAACCAGAACCTCTGCACCAAACAAGAGGAGTACATACCTTATCTTTCCCTCATTTCTCTTTTTAGACAAGAGTGCTAAGAGAAGCTTTACATGCTTTTCTTTCATATATATCAAGAGCCCAAGCCATACTGCGTATGTTGCAATATACCATGGTAGCATGAGAGTGAGTGCCCTTGCATAATCGCGAGTATTGTAATATATTCTCGTCAAATAGGATAGCACGCCCCAACTCGATAACACTATCAAAATAAAAAAGAGCAAAGCAATTGCACGCTTGGCGCTCCTCTTTTCATCTATTATTTTTTGGTATTTGACCACCATATTACGCTCTTTGGAGATGAGCAAGCCCTTTTCGGCGAGCCACTCCCCTAATATTACCGCTAGAAATATGAGCACATATAGGAAGAAATTTTCAAAGTCTCCAGAATACAGCACATTGGCAGCTGCGGCTATCAATATGCCTAGCTCAACAAGAACCGCATACTTAAAATCCTCCTTTATTTCCAAGGCGCTTGGCACATTATCTCTATTCAAATAAAAGATTAAAAAGCATGCGCCTTGAATCTAAGGTGTGATAATATGCCCAGAAACGCCAATTAGTAACGGTGGGATAAGGTGTGGGGATTTGTTTTTCTCTATAGTCGCAACGTCCGATTGGCATGCAAAGTTGCCCAGCAGGGAAATTTGAGAGAGACAATAGACTAAACGCATACCTGCTTGTTAGGGGACCCCAACAGGGGCAACGTGTGAAGAAACGCGGAGTACCCAAGGCCGCCTAACATAATCACGTAACCTCCTCAACTGAAGGTAAAGTAAAGGTTATTTCCTGTAGCTCTTTTATAGGCATTCTTTTACTTACTTCTAGTATCTCAATTCCAATAACTTTTCCATCTTTTGTATAATCCACAATTATGCCGTCAACTATTTCCTCACTTACTTCATACTCTCCTTGCTGAAAATGAATATAAATCGCATCTGCTTTCTTATCATACTCTATTTTCATTTTTCTCACCAACCCTATATTTCTTTTTTGTAGTTAGATAGGCAGTTATGATTATATAAGTGTTTCCCACGGTTTTATATACTACCCTTAATACTTTTTCTTTTACCTTTCGTTGTGCTATGGATATTTCGTTTCTTTTTTCCACCACTTCTGGCTCCCTCAAACACAGTTCCACATCTTTTTTCTCTATACCTCTCATTTTAATTCTTTCCTTCGCATGTTTTGTATACTCGAATTTAACATCCCTTGGAGAAGCTAATTATTCCATCAGTTAAAATATTTTTATATGCAGGCAGGGGCATTTCAGTTAACGTTGGGCGGGTATCTAAAGTTTGCGGAGCAAAGCGGAGCAAATTTGGGCGAAGGCGATAGCCGAAGCCAGATACCCGCTTGTTGTCCGAGTGCAATAGCACCGAAGCGAGCGATAGCGAGCGGAGAGTCGCCCGCTGCCTATCCATACTCATAGCTTTCCTCCCAATTCTTTGTAATATTCTTTTATTTTTTCTAATACATCGCTATAATCTTCATTTCCGTTTTCAATCCTAACCCAGTATAGAAGGTTTCCCTCCTCATCTGCTTTATTTACCCACAAATCAAAGTATTTTCTATATATTTCAATTCCCCCTATTAAACGTCCTCTGAATTTATATCCTATGTAACCCTGTGTAGGTTTTTCTTCTATTTCTTTACTTATACTTTTTATTTCACTCATAATTTTTGTTAAAACTGGTTTCAGAGATTCATTTGATAGATAGTTGATATGGTCTTCTATTTTCGTTGGTTCTGTAATCTCACCATATACTTTTGGGATATTAACAGAATGATACACTATACCTTTATTCCCATGCGAATCAATGATTGTGGTGTATTCATATAGTTCTACTTCTGGTTCAACTAAAGTTGTTATCTTTCTCACATCGTCAGAAAAGTTCCTTGCAATTAATATAATCCTTGGTTTTTTCTCTGGGTCTATTTTTATATTCCTATCTCGAAAAGTCTCTTTTATG
>JALULR010000162.1 GCA_027056155.1 DHVE2 group archaeon | reverse complement strand
ACTGCATTTATATCGATAATAAACGAGCTGTTTTTAATGGCAAAAAAAGGCACTTTGGAAGACAACATATATTGTGTGTATATCTCGCCATTAAAAGCTCTTGCAAATGATATCCATAAAAATTTAGAGTTGCCTTTAGCAGAGATTAAAGAGCTTGCAAATAAAGAGCACATGAAAATCCCAAGCATACGGGTGGCAGTGCGGTCTGGAGATACGGCTACAAGCGAGCGCCAAAAGATGCTTCGCAAACCCCCACACATTTTTATTACTACGCCTGAATCCCTTGCACTGTCTCTCACTGCTCCAAAGTTTAGGGAGAAATTCAAGACTGTAAAATATGTAATCGTAGATGAAATTCACGAGCTAGCAAACAACAAAAGAGGTGTGATGCTCTCATTAAATCTCGAGCGCCTTAATAATCTTGCGGGTACGTTTCAGAGAATCGGGCTCAGTGCAACGCAAGCGCCTCTTGAAGAGATTGCAAGGTTTTTAGTGGGATATCAAGGCGCCAAAGAAAGAGATGTATGGATAGTAGAATCTAGCTCACGCAAAGACTTAGATTTGAAAGTAATTACGCCTGTTGATGACCTGACCCTTACACCGTACGAGGTTGCGAGCGAGAAAATGTATGATGCTCTAGTAAAGATGATTAACGAGCATAGAACTACGCTTATATTCACAAACACGAGAAGCGGCACGGAGCATGTGGCATATAAGCTGAAAGAAAGAGGCATTGACAAGTTAGAAGCGCACCATGGCTCTTTAAGCAAGGAGACTCGCTTGCGCGTAGAAAAAGACTTGAAAGAGGGAAACCTTAAATGTGTGATATCTTCCACATCATTAGAGCTAGGCATAGACATAGGCTACATTGACTTGGTTGTGCAAATTGGCTCTCCAAAAAGCGTTGCCAAGGGCTTGCAGAGAATTGGCAGAAGCGGCCATGCTTACGGAAAAGTGGCAAAGGGCAGATTTTTCGTATTTGAGTTAGATGACCTCGTAGAATGCACCACGCTGGTGAAATGCGCTTACGATGGAAAGATTGACCGCATAACCATACCAAAAAACTCTTTGGACGTTTTAGCGCAGATTATTGTAGGTATGAGCTTAGAGCAGAGGTGGAGCGTAGAAGAAGCGTATAATTTGATAAAAAACTCGTACTGCTATCACGAGCTATCAATGGATAAATTCGAAGAGGTGCTCAATTACTTGGGTGGTCACGTATTGGGCGACAGTTTTTACTCAAAAATTTGGTATGACCCAGAAGAGCGAAAATTTGGAAAGAAGCGCAGCTCAAGAATGATATTTTTCATGAACCTCGGAACTATACCCGATGAGGCAGATTATCTCGTGGTAGATGTGGAAGGTAAGCGCTTGGGAGACTTAAGTGAGAAATTTGTTGAAAAATTGCAAAAGGGAGATGTGTTTATACTCGGCGCACGAAGTTATGAGGTTATAAAAATAACTGGCTCTCGCGTAGTTGTGCGTGATGCCTCGGGAAAGCGCCCCACCGTGCCGTCTTGGGCCGGCGAGATGCTTCCACGCTCTTTTGATTTAAGCACAGAAGTAGGCAAGTTTAGAGAGCTTGTGAGAAATAGCATAGAGTCGGTGGGCGTGGAAAAAACTATCAAACGTCTAAAAGAAGAGTACTATCTTGACGAAAGTGGTGCAAAGAGCATAGTTTCGTATGTAAATGAGCAGATGCATTACACAGTGCCAACAAGCAACGAGTTATTTATCGAGGGCTACAAAGACCCCTCTGGTAAATATAATATCATATTCCACTATCCATTTGGCAGGCGTGTAAACGATGCTTTGTCAAGAGCGTACGGCTACAAGATAACAGAGCAATATCATGTAAATGTGGGTATTAGCATAACAGATGACGCGTTTATGATTACTAGCAAAAAGAAAATTCCACTATCACGCATGCGCGAGCTTCTAACCAGCGAAGAGATTAGCGAGCTTTTGAAAAATGCAATATTCAACACAGAGCTATTCAAGCAGAGATTTAGGCACGTGGCTACGCGCTCATTTATGGTCCTGCGAAGATATAAAGGAAAGAGCATATCTGTAGCAAGGCAGCAGCTAAGAAGCGATAAGATACTGAAACTACTTAGAGAAATACCCAACTTTCCGGTAA
>JALULR010000161.1 GCA_027056155.1 DHVE2 group archaeon | reverse complement strand
GTATTATGTAACAAGGCACAATCTTGCTAAACTTTTAAATATTTTCATAAGATACCAATTGCAATGTATCTGAATCGCAATCTCAGGGCTATAAAGTGGTTCTTCAAAAGTTACACTGATTTTGAGCATCCTGTTTACGGCACGTTTAAATTAACACACAGATGCAATCTTACTTGCCCTTTCTGCGATGTATGGCGCCAGCGGATGAAGGATTTGTCTACGAAGAATATCTTCAAGATAATAGACCGCCTTGCTGAAAGCACAGTAACGGTACTTAGCTTAGAGGGTGGAGAGCCCACGCTGCGACAGGACATATTAGATATAATCAAATATGCACACAAGCGCTCTTTCTACCTGTTCATGACTACTAATGGCACGCTACTACACAAAATGCCCGTTGAAGAATTTGCAAAGTATCTTGATTTCATGCACATATCAATTGATGAGGGGCACAACAATCTTTACATGTTTGACGAGTTGCCCAAATACACAAAACTGATGAAGATAACAGTCCAGACGGTGGTGACCAAAAACGATATATCTTCACTTCGTTGGCGCGTGGAGAAGGCGCATGAGGCAGGTGCTAGAATATTGATTATGAGTGCGGTGTATCTTCCCGGTGCTGAGAACGTGTCCCCTAACAAAAAGGAGCTTCACGATCTTCTTGTGGACCTAAAACAAGAGTATGGAAGCACAATTGAGACGAGCTGGGCGTTTATAGATGCATTGGTAAAAGATTATAGATGCCGCTCATTCTCAGTAACAATTGATGCAAATGGAGATATAATATATCCTTGTGCAGTTATTGCACATCGTGTAGGCAATCTGCTCAATGAGGATCTTGAGACAATACTAACAGGAGAAAAGGCAGTAAAGGCGCGAGAGATAATGCATAAATGTACAAAAGCATGTATGCTATATCTTCATGCGGAGACTTCGCAGTTCCATGATATACGGAATTTGGGAAAATTCCTGGGTGAGTTCGTTGCGGGGTATATGAAGAGGGAGAGTCACTGAGTTTTTTGTTTTTTCTTCATTATAACTCAATATATAAGATATGTAAATACAAATATTATTGAAATACGCTTGAAAAAGGGTTTGCTGTAAACTATTTATTAAACCATCTAGGGAAGTTTGAGGTCATCATAATTTTGTCTTTTAGATTATATATTTTTCATAGATACAAAGCAAGCTTGAAAATATGGTAAAAAGGTTAATTAGAAAGATGCAGATTGCCACTTATGTGGATTAGAATTTATGATGGGGCAACTACGATAGGTGGCAACAAAATATATGTGGGCAACGGAAAGCATGGCATGTTTTTGGATTTTGGACTTAATTTTGAGAAGAGTGGTATGTATTTTAGAGAGTATATAAAGAGCAGAGCTAGCCGCGGCATAAACGACCATTTAGAGCTGGAGCTTCTGCCACGAATAGATGTTTATCGCGAGGACTTGCAACCCTCTGATGTAGAGCGAAGCACATTTGAGCGTTTGCCTGTAGATGGAGTATTGCTAACCCATGCTCATATGGACCATTATGGCATGATGGGCTACTTGGATTTCAAAATACCTGTTATTGCCTCGCCGGAGACTCTCGCAATACTTAAATCCACTCAGGATTCGGGAAAGACTGATGCCTCGTGCTCAATTATATACGACTCGCGGCGGGTTGAGCTGGGTGGCAATGTGCCTATTTTGAAAAGTACTGGTGTGAAAATAAGAAGAGATATAGCTAAGATAGAACGCAACTTAATGCTGCGCTCCATTATACCTACGCAAACGCTAAACTCCAAAGCTATCGAATTTCTCTATTATCAAAGTACTAGCGAGCGTGAGGCATATTTGCGCGAGAAATTAAAAATAGGTGCCCTTGATGATTTGCCTTTTGAAGTCAGAGCGTATACCGTGGATCATTCAATATACGGCTCGGTAGGGTACATCATTCATGATGAGGAAGAGGATTTAAAAATTGCATATACAGGGGATATACGATTACATGGTGAAAGGCGAGAAAACACTCAAGAATTTATAAATGCCGCCGCTGGAAGCGACGTTCTCATAATAGAAGGTACTCGCATCTCAGATGAGCATGAGCACAATTACACAACCGAGCAGGATGTTTTCGAGAACTGCTCAGCGGCAGTAGGTGCTGCTCGTGGTTTGGTCATTGCTGATTTTTCAGCTAGAAACTTTGAGCGCTTGGCTATGTTTGCAAATATTGCAGAGCAAAACGGAAGGAATTTTGTTATCACTGAGAAAGATGCATACATACTATCTGCGCTGCTAGCAGCGGGCACGGAAATAAACGTTGAAAATATACTTATCTATGAAAAACCGGCTGAGAGTATTGGATGGTGGCAGAAATTAACTAGAAATTGCGATGTGTGGGACGGGCATTATGTTTCGGCAGTGAATATTAGAAATGAGCCCACACATTATGTTTTGGCGTTTTCTCTTTATGACTTGCCAAATTTAATTGATATTAAAGTTAGAGGTGGTGTTTATATTTACTCGGCTACGGAGGCATTCAGCGAGGATATGAAGATTGACTTTGAAATATTGGCTAATTGGCTGCAGAAATTTGAGCTAGCAAGTGTTGGATTTTCCATAGATGGCAGAGGTAATTTACAATTTGAAAAAGGATATCATGCATCTGGTCATGCTTCGCCTGAAGAGTTAGAGTATATAATAGAGCGCGTGGACCCAGATATGATTATTCCTGTACACACGCAGCGCCCGGAGTGGTTTTCTAATAAATATGGCAAAACAGCAACAATTCTCAAAAATGGACAAAAAAAAGAAATATAGGGAGGGTGGGTGTCATCGTAATATACTTAATATATGTAGATTTGAGCAGACTCGCCGTTTGCACCACTGTATATGTAGTATATTCCGGACTGTAAGTCACTTGGCACAGTCCACTGATATTCTACGCTATCTCCTCCGTGTAGTAGCACATAGCCACTGCCAAGGGTTGAGTATACCACGGTACCTGCGTCATTTACTACCTCAAATCCCGCTTGGAACATCGCATCTGAATCTCCGTAGTTGGTTATTGTTATATATACTGTGTTTCCAGAGTAGTAAATAAGCGAGTCTGTAGATACATATACATCGCTGCTTCCGTAGCTACCCGCCGCTTGTGTGCTCTTTGTCATTACAGTGGTATTTGCCTTTGGTGCTGAGCCAGCCCATGCTTCTATGTACACTACACCGCTAACATTTTCTGGCACGCTCCAATCTATGTATGCTGTGTATTTTTCGCCGGGGTTCAAGTTAACCACGTGGCAGACTACATGATTGCTTGTATAACTCACTTCTTCTATTTTCTTGAGTTCGCCATTATCGAGATATATATTTGCATATGCAAATACTGGTACTTGTCCACTAAGGGAAAAACTGGTGCTTCCCTCATTTTTAACTTCTACCGCTATCTTTACATTCTCGCCAGGGGTAATTGATTGTACCTTTGTATTATTTTCAAGCACGTAAACGGTGGTGCTTACCTTAGCCTCACCGCCATGAACCATTATTGCCCCATACACACCAGCGAATATTACTCCGATTATTATCATTGTTATTATTGCACCTTTCATGGTATTCACCTCATACCCTGAATATTTTTTCAATATTTAAACTTTACGAGAGTTGTTACACTTTGAAGTATAACAACTACAACTAAATGAAAAAAGTAATTGAGAAAAGCTAAATACAAACAACGTTTTTGCGGGTGTATGAAGCTCGTTATAGGAATGTCTGGGGCATCAGGTGCGGTAATTGGGGTGCGATTATTGGAGAATTTGAAGGAACATGATGTGTATTTGATACTCACCCATAACGCAGAGAAGGTAATTAATTATGAAACAAACTATGATTTAGATTATGTAAAAAATCTTGCATCGATGTGGTATAGTAATGACAAAATGGACGTGGACATAGCTTCTGGAACTTTTAAATTTGATGCGATGATTATAGCCCCCTGCTCTACGAGTACTTTATCTAAAATTGCATGTGGTATTGGTGATAATTTAATAACAAGAGTGGCGGCTATTGCTTTGAAAGAGGGAAGAAAGCTAATTCTTGTACCCCGTGAAACGCCGCTAAGCACAATTGTGCTAAAGCGTATGTACGAGCTTTCTAAGGTAGGCGCGGTTATTATACCTCCAGTGCCTGCATTTTATCAAAAGCCAAATACCATTGAAGACATTGTAAATTATGTGGTAGGTAAGATTTTAGACCAGCTAGGTATTGAGCACACACTCTATATCCCTTATAAGCCATAAATTTTCTTGAATGCGAAGAATGAACCAACTATAGTGCCAAATACTATAAGCCAGTACCAGAGCCCGCCAAGTGGAAGCGCTATATAAATTATGAAGAGTACTATTTTAGTTGCGGTGTCATATTTCTTTGCTTTTTTAGCCATACTTGTATCTTGTTTACCTTTCCCAAAATGGGTGTCTAGCTTGCCAAGCACCAGTATTGCAATGCTGTATAATACGAACAGAATAAGAGGAGAATTGATAAAATCAAAATGGTGATATTCAACCCAACCACCTGAAGCTGTAAAAAACTGCCCTAATATTAGCCTAAGTGTGAAAGTACCAGCAGGTATGACAAAGCTTCCAAAGCCTGCAATAGTTTCGGTGTGTTGTATATTTATCTTGGCGTTATCCAATGCGAATTTTGATATCTCACTGGCGTTGCTTACCAATGCGTAGAATGGTGCAAAAGAAAGATTTTTGGAGATGACAGGATATCTACCGCTTTCTGGCTCACCCCTTATTAGCATCTTAATTGTGATATCTGCATCTGAATTAATCTTGCCCACGAGTCCCGCAACATCGTTTTGGTCATTTAATATGCCTTGTTTGTCTCCGTGAAGCGGATCGGAGTGCAAAATTCTAACAAATGCAATATAGCCACAGCCGAACTGATTGTTTTCAATTACTCGCTCTAAATCATGCTTAAAATATTGTGAGGCAGTGCCCAAATCAATTGTGCTGACCTTATATTTTTCACCAATTGCAACGCGTAACTCTCTAGCTAGCTCGCCATGTATTATCCACGTGATATGCCCCCCAAAAACATCGCTTACATCCAGTATTTGCAAGTCGCTAGTTATATCAATTGCTTCGTCAGAAGCTTTGGCACCTTGAATATTAGGCCATATGAATGTGAGAGCAGACACAATCATAATTAAAGCGAGTAACATAACTCCTAACTTCATAAAAATAGATGTTTTTTATCCCATATAAAATTTTCTTATACATTTACCTTGATAAGGTGGGTGGCTTATTATAACGCGAGACACTGTACGCAGAGTGGGCTATATATCCTAACTGTCCTAAGTGTGGAGTATTATACAAAATATTACATAAATGTGAGTGCTGTTGGAATTTTATTATGTTTTATACCAACATATGCTCAATAATGAGTGCACTGCCACTTATTTGGCGCTTTCAGCGCAGATGGATAACAGGGTTTATATTACACCTAACCAAATACTTTTAAATTAAATGAAAATATATCTCCTTTGCTTTGTTGCATAACTAAAAGAGTGGAGCAGTAAAGAGCTATGGAGTACGCTCGAATAGGCTGCAAAATCAATTTTTAATAGCAATAGCAAGGCGCAGAGAGAATAAAATAGAATTATAGAGACTGAAACATGTTGAAAGGAGACCATGATAAGGAGCTCTCTAACCACATAGGCAGGCTTACGAGAAGAGTGTTTCTCGCCGAACACTCGCTTAAGAAAACACAGCTTCCACACGCCAGCGTTTTGTGTAGCCAGCTCCCTTGCTCCAGTTCTCATTTCTCTGCTTCCTCCTCTTCTTCTCGCTGGCGATGCGCGAGAAATAGAAGAATAATTGCTACAAACCTTGAAAAGCGGCCTGTGCCCGCTCTCCGCTAACATGTTGAAGTTCTCTCTTGCATCATACGCTGCATCTCCTATTAATGTTAATTTTTCATTACTTTTCATTCTTCTTTTGTTCATCTCTTTTAGCTCCTCTTCCATCGTATTTACAAAATCCAAGTCAAACAGTATTTCTCCTCGCTTCTTCTTGCTGGCTGTACTCGCTCCAGCTGAACATGTTTTAATGACGCTGTCCTTATATTTCATGTTTTCTATAGCATTATGCAACAGAGCAGTTGGCTTACAGTTCCACCCTCAGGACACTCAGCAACATACATATCTTCTTCTTTATGAATTATAGCGGTTAGCATTACCACATTCGAAAATCTCATCATTAAAACACATTCTCAGTATATTTAGATAATAGCTCAAAGAAAAAAGAGAAAATAAAAAGCTCATCGTACTCTACGTTTCTTTGCCACAATTATCACTGCAGCAATTAGGACAAGCGCTGGCAAGAATGTACCAAACTCAGGCACAGACTGCTCTGTCACTGCATAAACGCTCACAGAATAGCCACTCTGGATAAGTAGCTCATTTTCAATGCCATCGCCGTTATAATCAAATTGAGCCCAACCACTCTCAGCAGTTATTGTAGACAGCGCTTCGAATTTAGACATAGATCCAGAATAGAGCACTTCACCACTCCAAAGCACTGTGCCGTTTGTACCGGATAGCACGCGCATAAATGTGTTGTATGTGCCATTAGACTCCTTATATACGATACTCACCAGCATATCATTTATGCCATCACCATTGATGTCGCTGCTTGGCAAAATCGTAGTGTACCAGTTATTAAAATCACTGTTGCCAAGTCCTGCACTGATATTGGAAGACCATAGCACAACCCCTGTTTTCATAGATACTGCGGATATATTCACATGCAGCAGGTTGCCATCATAGTAATAGCCAGAAGCGATTCCCGAGTCTTGTATTCCATCACCATCAAAATCGGTGATTTCCTTTTTAAACATAGTACCCGAATAACCCGCTACAAGCGCAGCATAGTATCTGGTGTATATAGTTTCGCCATCTTTTCCGGATAACGCAGTTAAATTAACATTCGAGCCTTCGCCATTACTAGTTTTGTTCGTTCCAGTGATGAAAATATCCCATGTGCCATCTCCATTTATATCGCCTGTGGATATATACGGCAAATATTCATAACTCTGGTTCACGAGATTCTTTGTCCAAACTGTGGTATTGTGGGCAATGTCCCAGCATAGTAAATTGGTGTTATTGTCCAAAATGAGAAAATCTCCCGCGCCATCGCCATTTGCGTCGATAGTTTGTATGAGCTTGTGAAACTTTCCAACTGCAATGTCCGTATAAAGAGCAGGGAGCGTAATATTACCTAATCCCGTGGAATAATAACCCAGTAACGACCCAGATGAGCTTATAAAATTCACCTGCTCTTTTTTATTATTTGTATCTAAAGTGGGCATAGCAAAATCAGTCTTGTTGTCTATGTTATAATCCATGGGCACCAATAACGGTTTGAAAGAGAGCGGGTTAATAATTGGAAACATCCCGGGCACGGTGAGATTCCATATCTCTTTGCCGGTTATAGAATCTATTGCTTCCAATACTGTGTTACTACTAACATTTGCATAGAGCAATGTTGGATATGTGCCATTGACGCCAAGTCCGTTAAAGTCCACCATGTCCACACCGAGGGAAAAATACCCAGTGTACTCATAGCCAGTCTCATTCTTTTCCCACACAGTGGTAAGATTCTCATCGAGCACGAGCGTCTGCAGCTCCACTGCAGGGACACCTAAGATAGTATTACCCATATAGTACCCCGTATAGAGCATGTATGCACTATAACCCGAGGAAAACATGGATATCGAGTACTGGTATCTATTAACTGTTACTGTTTGCCCGAGTGCTTTTATCTCATCTGGAATGACTATTTTTCTATACTTATCTATTTGAAGCGTTGGATAATCTAAACTGTAAATGGACACTATCTTGTTGTTGGAGTGATTAGAAAATACCATGTATTCTTTGTCTTTTACAGGGTTGCCATTGGTGTTCTCGAGCATTATTCCAAATACCGTTGCGTTAACAAACACATTGTCCCCTGTCTTGTAGTATCCTGTATCATTAAAAGTCCTCTCGTGAAGCACCGCTCCTGTCTTTCCATCTAATAGAACTACAGTATGCGTTGGATTTGCAGAGGAATAATTGTTAAATTCCACCTGTATATCTGCGAAGCCATCACCATTTGCATCCATCTGCGGAGTCACAGAGCTGAGGACCCCGTAGCTCTCGCCGAAATCTTTGTTCCACACCCTCTCTGGAGAAAAGCTCACCGTTGTTCCCGCCATCGCAGATAATGCTGACAGCACCATCGCAAAAACAACTGCGATTGCTATCAGTGCGATATATATTCCCCTTATTTTCCAAGCCATTGTCCATCACCAATATCAGTAAAAATTTTTTCTATAAAAAATTTTTCTTAGATAAAATCACATAGCATGATGGGCAAACAAGCGCAAAATTGTCGCCAATTTCAATAAGAGCCGCCCAACATAATGCCATGCAAATAAATTGCAATGAGGCAAAAACATAATAAAACCAAAGCGCATGCGCTTTCGATGGCAGACATAATCGAAGGTGTGAAACCCACAAGAATGCAAC
>JALULR010000160.1 GCA_027056155.1 DHVE2 group archaeon | reverse complement strand
GATGTCTTTGATGGTTCTATTTGCCACGGCTATTCTCCTTTTACTTTTCACTCTTCTTTCTATTCCTCTCTCTGCCTCTCAGCTTCTAGTGGGTTCTATAATAGGTGTTGCAGTGGCGTATTCTATCGCCGTCAACTCTATGTTTGTTGCATGGATTGTGTTTGCATGGGGCATTAATCTTGTTGCGTCCCTCGCTCTTGCATTCTTTATTTACATTATCATGGCGAAAATAACACCTAAGTTGCATGTGTTCTCACTGAGCAAATTTTATACTATATCGCTCTTCGTGAGCAGTGGATTCATGGCTTACACGCTGGGTGCAAACACTATCGGGCTAATTGCCTCGCTCTCGCTTTCTTATTATTCCATTCTATTCTCGGGAGTATCAGCCATGCTAGGCACCGTGCTTCTGGGAAAGAGAACGGTTATAACCGTGGGTCAAAAGATAACCTCGCTTAATCCGCCCCGCGCTTTCTCGGCACAAATTGCAGGCGCGATAATAGTAGAGCTATTTACCCAGTTTCACTTTCCGGTATCCATAACACAGGCGATAATTGGCGGCATCATTGGAACTGGCCTAGTAAAAGGATACAGCGAGTTGAACAAAAAGACAGTTAAGAGCCTCTCACTATCATGGGTCCTAGCGCCTCTTTTATCATTTGCTATCACATACATCATTGTTATAATGCTACCTTGGCGCTTATAAGCACTATCACATCGGACGCATCTTCCGCCTTGTCACTTATGGCGTCTATCCACAGTATTATCTTTTATATCTGCAAAATTGAAAGTATATCATTTATTTTTTTCTCCTGTGAATAGAGCATACGGAGAATCTCCAGCTTTAAGTCATCTGCCTTGCTCTCGTATTTCTCCACTTCGTAAGCTAGCTCCACCGCTTTGTGCATATCTCCGTTGAGGAGTTGAATTGCCGACTCGCTAAGCGTTTCCACGCTCTTTTTTGTTACCTCTAAGTACTCTTTCAATTTGCTATTTTTCAAAAATTCTATGGCATCTGGAGAGGGTTTTCTCAGGGATATTATTCGGCTCACTTGCTGAATCTTATCTATGACCTTGTCTATCTGCTCGGACAGGTTTATGAATATAGCACGGTCTTCGGGAAATAAAAGCCCTTCTGAAAACAGAAGCTCATTTTTACGCCTAAGCTCGTCGCCTACCCGCTCTTTTTCGTAAATTATCCCCTCAATTCTCCCGATTTCTTCCCAATCGGTGTTTAGAAGCGCCTCTACCTCCTTTGAAAATAAATCCATGCACTCCAGCGCAATTGCAGTGTGCTTTTTGTAATTTTCAATTGCTTCTTTCTCCCTCTTTGATTTGAACATGAGAGCCACCGCCGGGAATCGAACCCGGGACCTCCACCTTACCAAGGTGGCGCTCCACCGGCTGAGCTACGGTGGCACACTGGGAGATAATAATCCTGTAAAAAAAGTTTTCTGCGTTTTATATCTTCGTATCACTGAGCATTCACAAAAAAGTTTATTTAATGCGCTCTAATCTCCACCCATGCTCGAAACACCGATAATCATAGTGAATTTTAAGCTATATCCGCAAGCGTCCGGTAAAAATGCAGTATATCTTGCAAAGCAGATAGAGGCGGCAGCCGAGGAGCAGGGCAAGAATGTGGCCATCGCTGTTAATCCTCTTGATTTTCACAACGTAAAGGAAAATGTACACATACCCGTGCTTTTGCAGCACGTAGATGCTGTGGGATTTGGTGCGCATACTGGACGAATCAATGTAGAGCTTGCCTCCGAGCACGGAGCTGATGGCATACTTATAAACCACTCTGAGCGAAGATTGAAAATTGCAGATATTGAGTATTTAGTTTCAAGGGCGAAGAATTTGCAAGTAAGTACAGTGGTATGCACCAACAATGCCGCAGTCTCAAAGTCCATTTCGGCACTAGCCCCTGATTTTATCGCCATGGAGCCTCCTGAGTTAATTGGTGGAGACATCTCTGTATCAAAAGCCAGGCCTGAGGCAATAACAGAGACTATACGAGAGGTACATAAAATTGGTGATGTGCCTGTGCTAGTGGGCGCGGGTGTAAAAGATGGTGAAGATGTCCGTAAAGCACTTGAGCTTGGTGCCCAAGGTGTGCTTGTAGCTTCGGGTGTGACCAAGGCGAAAGAC
>JALULR010000159.1:7422-8599 GCA_027056155.1 DHVE2 group archaeon | reverse complement strand
ATCCATACACATACGGACCTTTTACTTCACCGCGTCCGAAATTGTACATCATTCGATTTATCCACTGTTCCATTCTCTTGAACTCTTTGTCTATATCAAAGAAATCTTCCCAGTCATCGAAGAACGGGTCCCTCCATGCATCATCGTCCCTTTCCTTTCTCCTTCTTATTGCCATTTTTATCACCTCCTGTTATCAACTCTTAGTTGACATTAATACCATGCTTAAATAGTATTTAAAACTTTTGCAAAATCCTTAAATATGTGTAATGCAATAAGAATATTGCAGAAAGGCATCCCATCCCTTCTGGCATATCTCTTTATTTTTTCATTCTACTTTTGACTTTGCTCGGTTATTTCCTTTCCCATGGTTTCTGGCACGGCAAGTGCGGTAAATGCTCCACCGATTAACATGAATGTGTATATCAGAAACGCTGGGAACCATGCCATAATGCCGGGAATTAGTGGCCCAATTATGCCACCTATTCTTCCAATAGAGCTTGCAAGACCCGCTCCTGTTCCCTTGGCACTTTTTGGATATAGCTCTGGGGTAATTGCGTACAGGGCGCCCCATGCGCCGAGGTCAAAAAAGGATAGTATAACTGCCGCGATTAGAGACATGGCAAGCAGGTTTGTTATAAACAAGTATGCCGATAATGCGGTTACAAGCATAAAAGAGAATATTACAATTCTGCGACCTACCTTCTCTACCAAGTATGCTGCGGTGAAATATCCCGGTATCTGGACGATATATATCAGAAACACGAATAAGTATGATTTTAAAAGTGGAAAACTATCAGAAAATAGTTTGGGCAGCCATACAAATATTCCGTAATAGCTGAATGCCATTGTAAACCATAGTATCCAGAGTGCATAAGTGTGCTTATATTGAAATACTTTTGAAAATTTTACTTTTTCTCTGTGTATTTTTACCTCTGGGAGCTTTAGAGCGAGGGGTATTGTAAATAGCCATAGGGCAGATATGAGATAGTAATTATTCCAATTATCTTGACCAAGAGCGGGTAGATATAGCAGTGCAGAGAGCGAGGCTATTACCCAGCCGTAGGTCCAGAATGAATCGAGTAGCACCACTGTGCGCCCTCTATTTTTGATGTGTGACTCTTCACTTACCCATGCGCTTAGCACCGGAAGCACCATGCCAAAGCCCATGCCTGCTATG
>JALULR010000159.1:0-7412 GCA_027056155.1 DHVE2 group archaeon | reverse complement strand
CCACAAATAGGGTGTATGATAAAGAAATGGCCATGAGCGTTGTGGCAATTATGTGCGTTAAAGTTGCAAATATAACAATCTTTTTGCGTCCGTATTTATCGGACATGTGCCCAAAAATCAGCGAGCCGAAAAACCAGCCTACTAGGGTTATTGATACAAGCAATCCCGCGAGGGTCTTGCTGACATTAAAACTATCTATTATGTTTTTTGTGGTAAATGTTACTACGCCCATATTGTATGCAACGGAGGCCCATAATAGTCCGGCAATGATGAGGCTTTTGTGTTTCATCGGAAGGAAAACGCCGTATTGCTTATTAATTCATGTGTTTATTTTCAAATATTATTTTTTTGAGCAATTCTAAATCTTCTAGTGTGTTTACATTGAAAAAAGTCTCTTTTGGAAGGTTCTCCGCAGAGATAAAATCCACGCTTTTGCATTGTTTAAGTCCGTATGTCAAGCTTCTTGCACCTTTAAGGCATGGAGCTACGCTCCGTGTGTATATGCCATGCAGAGGCTCTAAATATCCCGTTTTTTTCCAACGCGGTATTATTGTTTTTCCATGGAATCTTTTTATAATATAGCTTACCGCGTCTTCCCTAATTAATGGCATATCTCCTCCAAACACGAAGAATCCGTCATCGTGCTCTAGCAGGGAAACTATAGCTTCACCGAGCCATCTGCTGTTATCCGAAATCACGGGCACAGTGCTTTCGATGGGTACCTTTGAGTATATTATTGGGTCTATGCCCATATTAACAAGATTTTCGATGACCATGTCTATTAACCTCTTGTTTTTCAACACAAGTCTAGTGTGCTTCGAGGTTAGCCTTTTTGATATGCCAACTAGAACGTACGCTCTCACAGCATAGTATAAATGATAAAATTTATAAACATTGCTTGTATAACGGCAACGGGAGAAATGGTCATGCTCTCACTATATCACTAAATCACACTCATCATACTCACTAGCTCATCGGTATATTGATGATGGCAATTATGAGGGACATGGCTATTTTTCCCGAGGACATATTGGAGGTGAATGAAATTGTATAACGATCCCAATGCGGCAAAATATCTGATAACTGCTAAGATTGAGACTGATGGTGTTGTTGAAAGACCTGATGTGGTAGGTGCTATTTTTGGCCAAACTGAAGGGTTGCTGGGCGATGATTTAGACCTCAGAGATTTGCAAAAAAGTGGCAGGATTGGTAGGATAGAAGTAGAAATCAAGTCTGAACGTGGCCGGTCTGTGGGTGATATTCGCATACCTTCCAGCTTAGACCAAGTTGAGACATCAATTCTTGCAGCGGCGCTAGAGACCATCGATAGGGTGGGTCCGTGCAGGGCGCATGTTGATGTTCTAGGCATAGAAGATATAAGGGCAACCAAGAGACAGCGTGTAATAGAGCGTGCCAAGCAGCTATTGCAGAATTTGCTTGAGCAGGGCAAGAATGTCAGTGATGATATTATCAAGGCAGTGAGAGAAAGTGTAGAAATTGAAGAGATAACTAGCTATGGGGACGAGCATCTTCCCGCGGGCCCAAATGTGGATAAAAGCGACGCCATTATTGTGGTTGAAGGCAGAAGCGATATTATCAATCTCTTAAAGCATGGCATAAAAAATACTATCGCTCTGAACGGTACAAGCGTGCCTAAAACTATAGTTGAGCTTAGCAAGAAGAAAATAGTTACTGCCTTTCTTGATGGCGATAGAGGTGGGGATTTGATACTTAAAGAGCTGCTGCAGGTTGCAGATGTTGATTTTGTAGCTAGAGCTCCCAAGGGCTATGAAGTAGAAGAACTTACATATAAGCAGCTTACCAAGGCCCTGAGAAACAAGATGCCCGTAGAGCAGTATTTGGCCACACACAATATTGGTTTAGAACCACACGAGGAAGATGAAAAAAAGGCAGAAAAGAAGCATGGAGAGGATAAAAAGCACAGTGAAGATAAGAAGCCAGAGAAGAAAGAGCATGAAGAGGAAACTACTGAGGATAAGCTTTTTAGGGAGCTCAATGAGAAGAAAGAAGCGGCAATACTGAAGAATGACAAGGTACTTACGCGCATACCTCTAAACGAGTTTATTGATAAACTTAAAGAGTTCAAACAGAAGGGTGATACTATAGTCACGGGTGGGGTAATATCTCAGCGGCTAGTGGATGTTGCATTGCAGAAAGGGATAACCACAATAATTGGCTACAAGGTTGGCAATGTGACTAAAAAGCCAGTAGCTATTAAAATAATAACCAAAGACAAGGTGAAAAAATGATTGACCCCAAGAGGGGGTTTAACTTAGATGAAATCGAAACTACGGAAGATATAGCCATTCCCACAGACCCTCTAGAGCGGGTGATAGGACAAGACGAAGCGATAAATATTGCCAAAATTGCAGCAAAGCAGCATCGCAATCTTTTGCTCGTTGGTCCTCCGGGCACGGGAAAATCGATGATTGCACAGGCAATATCGCTTCATCTTCCTCCACCCACGGAAGAAATAAGGGTAGTGCATAATCCGCAGAACCCAGAGCGTCCTCTTGTGGAAGTGCGCACTGCTGAAGAGCTGCTAGCTGAAGAAGCCGAGCTGAAGTCTGCGGAGGGCAAGCTCATAGATCCCAGAGATGCACCTGTACACGTGGCTGAAAAGCTTGGGTATAGATGCGTTAAGTGCGGGGCATATTCTTCTCCAGATGAACCGGTCTGCCCGCGCTGTGGACAACCTAAAGCGCCACCCACCAACGCGCCGTTTGGAGATATATTTGGGTCAATAAGCGCGGCGTTCGGCATATCTTCATTTCCACAGCGAGTTACCACTACCGTAATTGAAGATGGGCGTGATAAAATTCTGGTCTACGAGCGAGCGGGAGATAAAATTCGCGTTCTTGACGAGAAGATGATGGATAAGCGCAGGGAGATGGAAAAGAAAAAACCTTATAAAGTGATTGTACCTATAAAACGCAAGCCTTTTGTCCTTGCCACAGGTGCAAGTGAAACCGAGCTTTTGGGTGATGTGCGTCATGACCCTTATGGTGGGCACCCGCAGCTAGGCACACCACCATACAAGCGCGTAGTCCCGGGCGCCGTGCATGAGGCGCATCAGGGTGTGCTTTTTGTTGATGAAATAACACATCTTGGAGAGCTACAACGGTATATCTTAACTGCATTGCAAGAGAAGCAGTTTCCCATATCTGGGCGCAATTCACAAAGTGCCGGGGCTAGCGTGAGAGTGGACGATGTGCCCTGCGATTTTATCTTGGTTGCAGCATGCAATATTCAAGACTTGCCAAATATTCTATCACCCTTGCGCTCTCGCATAATGGGTGATGGCTACGAAGTTCTTATGAAAACCACCATGCCAGACACTTCTGAAAATCGGGCAAAGTATGCTCAGTTTATAGCGCAGGAGATAGTTATGGACGGAAGAATACCCCACGCTACTAGAGATGCCATCATTGCTATAATAGAAGAGGGACGTAGGCGCGCTAAGGCTGTGGACGGTGCGGATAGAGCGCTAACGCTTCGGTTGAGAGACCTTGGGGGTTTAATACGGGCTGCAGGAGACCTTGCTGTAGTTAATGGAGATAAGTACATAGATAAAAAGCATGTGCTAAGCGCGGTGGAGGTTGCTAGACCGGTGGAGGAAAAAATAGAGAAAAAGTACGGCTCACTAGAATCCGGAATAATGCGCGATATAACCAAGTCTCAAAAGCCTCCATATAATTACTGGAATGAGAGTGATGAGAGTGGATATCGATAACCTAGTTTCCCACGCTAAGCAAGCTAGAAAAAACGCTTATGCACCTTACTCTAATTTTTCCGTGGGCGCAGCGGTGCTTGCTTGCGATAGAATATATCACGGTTGTAATGTGGAAAATGCCTCGTATGGTCTAACCATGTGCGCTGAGCGAGTGGCAATTTTTAAGGCAGTAAGTGATGGCTGCCGAAGCGTCGATGCCGTGGCAATATACGCAGAACCAAAAGCATACCCATGCGGTGCCTGTCTGCAGGTAATGGCTGAGTTTTGTAGCGAGGATTGCAAAGTAATAGTTGCAGGCAAAAATGTAGTGGAAGTATATGCCCTTAGCGAGCTGCTACCGCATATTTTTTCAAAGGATACTTTCTAGCTTCTTTCTTAGGGCATCTATGTATTTCTTCCTCTCTTCAAGCTCTTTTTCTAATTTTTCCAAGCTCTCTTCTTTTTGTTGAAGCTCGGCAGTTTTCTGCTCTATTTCCTTGTATATAGAATCTAAGTCGTTTTGCTCTTTTTTAATTTTTTCCTCTCTATCGTTGAGCTCTTTTTCTCTTTTTTCTATTGCCTTAAGCTTATTTTTTAACTCCGCTTCTTTCTTCTTCAAATCATTCTCTTTTTTCTCAAGCTCTTCATACTTTGTCTGCTCTACTTTTAATGATTCTTTTTCTCGCTTTATCTCGTCTAAAAGCTTCTTCTTCTCTTCCATCTCTCTGCTCTTTGCATAGCTTAATATGGATAACGCAGATTTTCGCATGTTTTCGGCTTCTTTCATCTTAATATCTATCTCTTTTAGCTTTGATTCTATTTCTTTCTCTTTATTTTGCAGCTCTTTTTCTTTATCGGCGAGGCTGCGCTCCCGCTCGCTGACTTTATTCTCTCTTGCTTGAATTTCTGCAAGTTTTGCGTCCCACTCGGCAATCATCTTTTCCTTGTCGCCTATTTCTTTCAATGTCTGCTCTAGCTCTTTTTCCTTTCTCTTTATGCTGTCCTTTTCTATAATTATGTTTTCTTCCTCTTTGGCAAGCTTTGCTTTCTCTTTCGCTAGATTCTCCATAATTTCTCGAATTTTCAGCTCTTTCTCTTCAAGCTCGCGAAGCCTGCGTGCAATATCGCTCTCTTTTTCAAGAACACTCTCTTCTCTATTCTTGATATTATCTATCCTTGAGCTCACGGTATCTCTAAGATTTTCAAGCTTTTCCTTCTCCATTTTTAGCTTTTCTACCTCTTCCCCTATGCTTACCCATACTCTCTCAATCTCTTCTTTTTCCTTTATGACTTTATCCATCTCTTCCTCAACGCTCTTCTCACGCTCTTTGAGTCGTGAATCCCATGCTACTAGCCGCTTGCGCTCTTCGTCTATTTCTTTCATTTTTATCTCAACGAGCTTTTCCCGCTTAGGGAGCTCAACATACCTCTTTTCAAGCTCTTCCTGCTTCTTTTGCAGCTCTTCTTCGCCTTTCTTTATTTCTTTCTCCCTTTCATCTAATTTTGCTTCTTTTGCTTTTAGCTCGCCTTCTTTCTTGCTGAGCTCTTTGCTCTTAACCTCTAGTAACGCCCCCCGCTCTTTGATTTCTTCTTCGCGCTCTTCTATTGCCGCTAGCTTACCTTGAATTTCGATTTCGCGCTCGTTGAGCAATTTTTCTCTATCTGCTAGGGCTTGCTTCTCAGACTCCAGAGCTTTGCGTATATCTATAACTTTGTTTTTCTCAGATTCTATTGCTTTTCTGAGCTCTTCTAGCTCTATCTTTTGCATAGCAAGCTTCTTCTCTCTCTCACCAAGCTCATCGCTCTGTTTTCTGAGTTTGTCTTCCCACTCTTTGACTCTTTTTTCTCTCTCTAAAATGCGCTTTTCCTTTGCGGCAAGCTCTGCAATTTTTCCCTCAATCTCTCTCTCCTTTTCTTGTATATTTGCCTCTCTGGTGTTTAGCTCTGTCTCAAGCTCGCTTAACTCCTTCTCTCGAGCCCCTACATGCTTCTCTCTGTTCTTCAATTCCTCTTCTTTGGCCTGCAAATTTTTTGCTTTGAGCTCTAGCTTTTTACGCTCTTCTGCAACGGCGATTTTCTCGTTTTTGAGCTTGTTTTTCTCTTCATCTATCTTTTCTCTCTCGTTTTCAAATGCGCTTTTCTCTGCCTCTATATTCTTTTTTAGGGAATTTAGTTCATCTCTCTCTTTTTCCAGCGCTTTCTTTTCCCTATCTATTTTTCGTTCTAGAGCCTGAAGGGTTGCAAGCTCCTCCTCAACATGCTCTTTCTCATCCTTTAGATTTTGCTCTCTTTCTCTTAAAGATTCTTCCATTAGGGCATGCTTCTTTTTCAGCTCATCTATTATTCTCTTCTGCTCTTCGAGCTCACTTTTCTGGCGCCACAGCTCTTCTTGCTCAGTTTTTAATTTTTTGCTCTGCTCATCTATTTTATTTTTAAGCTCTTCTACCTTTTTGCGTTCTTCTGCAACCTCGCTTTCCCTTTTCTCGAGCTCTTGCTCCTTTTTCTTGAGCTTGTCTACATAATCTTTCAGTTTTTCTTTTCTCTCTTCTAGCTCTTTACGCAACTTGCTTACAATTGCCATCTCTTCGTCGATGTACTGGTGCATCTCGTCAACGCTCTTACTCTCACTTTGTTTACCTTTTTCTTTGAGCTCTTTTTCTTTTTCAGCCCACTCTTTCTCCTTTAACTCTAGCTCTTTTTTCTGAGAGTCTAGCTTTTCTTTGAGTTCTTCTATTTCTTTCTCTTTTTCGTTTATTGTTTTCTTAAGCTCTTCTATCTCAGCTCTGAGCTTAGAGTTCTCTTCATCAGAAACCTTTATTTTCTCTACCACAACCTCTTTTTTCTGTATCTGTTTTTCTTTTGTTGCTTCTTCGGGCTTCTTTTCACCGATTCCGCTCGCGGAGCTTTTGCGTATTGCCTCTGCCTTATCAAGAAGCCCCACTGTCACCACCTAGCCCGTACATGGTCATTACTTTCTTGTACAAATCAAAGTTTTCCGAGCGGGCGAATTCTTCGATGACCTCGTCTGGAAGCTTGCCTAGTAAGTCATCGAGTACCTTCAAAATCTCTTTTGTGAGCTTTTCTTTCTCACTTTCTTCCGTCTTTTTCACTACTTCTTCTCGCAACTGATATAACTTTTCTTGAATTTTTCGCTGATGCTCCATCCATTCCTCCTTAGTTATTCCCTCGCCCTCTAAAGCTTTCCCAGTCTCTTCTATGTCCTTTATTCTCTCTTCTAAGCTTTTCTCGCGCTCTCGGAGTTTGTGTTCTCTCTCTAGTAGGTCTTTTTCTTTCTCAACAAGCATTTTTGCTTGGAGATTTCTGCGCTCTACTTCCTTGTGAAATTCATCAATACGTCCTTTCAAAAAAGTTTCCTTTTTGTTTACAAAATCAAAATATTTATCCAAAAATGTATTGTAATTCTCTTGCAGTTTTCTAATTCGGTCAAGAGCCATCTTGCGATGCACTTCTAGCTCCCTTAATTTATCTAAATCCTTTATTATTGCATCTTTTTTCTCCTTTTTCATGCGCTCTATTAGCTTAGAGGTTGCTTCTGTTATCTCGTTGTATCTCTTTGCGGAAAATGTGAGCACGGTATGTATATTTTTTATCCTAGTGGGTGCATTAAGCTCTTCTAAATCTGCCTTTAGGTTTTCTAAATAGCTCATGTCCATGACAG
>JALULR010000158.1:457-2161 GCA_027056155.1 DHVE2 group archaeon | reverse complement strand
AAGACAGAGATGCGAGAAAGAAAAAAGGCGAGATAGACTGCTACGACTGGTGGCTTTGCCACAAGTCATTATAACTATCTTTTTTTCTAATTTTTTTATGAGATTTGCAAGCTCTTAAAAATATATGAATTTAAAACATTATTTTTTGTTATTGTTAATTTTTTCAATGTATATGCTAATTCCTATGCCACCCGTGGCATACAATCAAAACATTTTTACTCTTGGGAGAGATTACCCCTTCCGGTGATTTAAATGCCGTTGAAATATCTTAAAGAAAACATGGAGAAAGAGCAGTTTGAGAAAATTGAGAAAATAAAAAACACTGAGCTACTAAATTTTCTCGAAAAGTACATAGCTGTGTGCAGCCCGTCAAAGATATTCGTGGTCACAGATTCGGAAGAAGATGAACTTTACATAAGAAACAAAGCAATAATAAACAGAGAAGAACGCATGCTCAGCATGGCGGGGCACACGGTACATTACGACAACTACTATGACCAAGCGCGGGACAAAGAGCACACCTTCGTGCTAACTGAAGACGGCGATAAGCTACCGTATATTCGCACAATGGAGCGAGAAAAAGGATTGCATGAGATTCACGACCTGCTCTTAGATATCATGCAGGGAAAAGAGATGTATGTGCTGTTTTTCTCACTGGGCCCAAAAGACTCTCCTTTCATGGTGCCTGCTGTGCAGCTCACCGACTCGGCGTATGTGGCGCATAGCGAGCTCATGCTTTACAGAAAAGCATACGGAGAGTTTCTTAAAAAACCGGAACTGGAGTTTTTGAAATTTGTGCATTCAGAAGGTGAACTGGACGAACGCCAGACTAGCAAAAACTTGGATAAGCGGAGAATAATAATCGACCTTGAAGGCAATATAGCATTTGCCGTAAACACGCAGTATGCTGGCAATACAATCGGACTCAAAAAACCTGCGTTTAGGCTTACAATAAACAAAGCGCTGCAAGAAGGCTGGCTCAGCGAGCACATGTTCCTCATGGGTGTAAACGGTGCCAATGGCCGAGTTTCGTATTTTACGGGAGCGTTTCCCAGCATGTGCGGAAAGACTTCCACGTGCATGGTTGTGGGCGAGCGCTTAGTGGGCGATGACCTATCATTCATCAAAAACATAGGCGGTGAGGCTCGTGCCGTAAATGTTGAAAATGGCGTGTTTGGCATAATACAGGGCGTAAATAAGGAAGATGACCCGTATATCTGGGAAGTTTTGCACACACCTCGCGAGCTGATTTTTTCAAACTTGCTCGTGCATGAGGGAAAGCCGTACTGGAACGATATGGGCGAAGAGCTCCCATGCGAGGGTGAGAACCACAGCGGTAAATGGCAGTGTGGCAAGAAAGATGCAGAGGGCAAAGAGATACCGCCAAGCCATAAAAACGCGAGATTTACTGCGCGCCTAAAATATTTCCCGAACTTAGATGCAGAGGCGCTAGACTCTAAAGACGGTGTTAAGCTCTCCGGCCTGATTTACGGAGGCAGAGACTCGGATACATGGCCACCTGTGTGCGAGGCGTTTAACTGGCAGCACGGCGTGGTTATGAAAGGTGCGTCAATAGAATCCGAAACCACCGCCGCCACGCTCGGGCAGGAAGGTGTGAGAAAATACAACATAATGTCCATTCTCGATTTTCTATCGGTACATATCGGTAAATACATAGAAAATTACCTGAACTTTGGAAACTCA
>JALULR010000158.1:0-447 GCA_027056155.1 DHVE2 group archaeon | reverse complement strand
CACTTAGCAAAACACCAAAGATTTTCGCTGTAAATTATTTCCTAAGGGACAAAGATGGCAAGTTCTTAAACTCAAAGCTCGATAAGAAAGTATGGCTCAAATGGATGGACCTGCGCGTGCACGGAGAGGCTGATGCTATAGAAACTCCAATTGGATACTTGCCAAAATACGATGACCTTGCAAAGCTATTCAAAGAGGTATTTAACAGAGAGTACACCAAGCAAGATTACGAAAAACAGTTTACCATACGCGTGCCAGAGCTCCTAAAGAAGATTGAGAGAATTAGAAATATCTACGATAAGATGTGCTATATACCAGACGAAGTGTTCAAAGAGCTCGATAGCGAAGAGCAGCGCTTAAAAGAGGCAAAAAACAAGTTTGGAGATTATATCTCTCCATTCAAGTTTTATTGAATTTCCGTAATCTTTTTCCTATTTTTCTTAGGTT
>JALULR010000157.1 GCA_027056155.1 DHVE2 group archaeon | reverse complement strand
CCAGAAGGCAGCGGAATGCGAGGGTTTCGGGTAGTTTACAAAAATCTCAACATGAAAGATAGTTTTTACTGTGAGAAGCCAGATAGCTCTAAGATAACTTTGGAAAATTTGCATGCGGTGCTTGGTGACGAGTTTCCAGAGCTTATCGTTATGGAATATTTGCCCGGGGTAGAGTACACGGTAGATGTGCTCTCTTCCAAATCGGAGATTTACGGCGTGTTACCAAGAAAGCGGGCGAAGATCCGCTCGGGTATAACCTTTGTTGGGGAGGCGGAGAAGCGGGAAGATATAATAGAATACACCGAGAAGCTCACCCGCGAGCTCGGACTTGAGTTTGCACATGGATTTCAGTTTAAGCTCGACTCGCAAGGTGTGCCTAAGATTCTGGAGTCTAATCCTCGAGTTCAAGGCACTATGGTACTGTCCACCGTGGCGGGAATGAACGCGGTTTATGGTGCGGTAAAGCTTGCGCTTGGTGAAGATATTCCTAAATTTAAAATAAACTGGAACGCAAAGCTAATACGCTATTGGGGCGGCGTAGGCGTTGCTGGAGCTGAGGTGAGCATTATATGAAAACATGGCAGAGGTACAGAGAGTATCTCCTTCGGGGCGAGTGGCATGTGCACACAAATTATACAGATGGTAAAAATACGGTGGAAGAACTATGCAATGTGGCAGAGCGCAGGCGCATACCACTTATTGCATTTACAGAGCATGTGCGAAAAAATTTGAAATACAATTTTGAAGATTTGCTAGAAGATATTGACAGAGCGAGAGAGGAGCATCCCTCGCTAATCATTTTAAGCGGAATAGAAGCAAAAGTACTGCCCGATGGCACCCTTGATGTTAGCGACGAGATTATAAAGAGTGTTGATTACCCGATATTCGCGTATCATTCTTTTCCCAATGATGTAGAGCAGTATATGCGCACTCTGGAGCGAGTAATCAAAGAAAACCCGTTTATAAACGCGTGGGCGCACCCGGGACTTTTTCTTTTAAAGCGGGGCTTGCCCAGCTCTGCAATTGAAATAGAGCATATTCTTAAATTGATGAAAGAGCGCAATGTGTTGTTAGAGCTCAACCACAAGTATAATTTGCCGTTTAGAGATTGGATAGAGCGCGCAGAGCAACTTGGTGTAACTCTTGTATGTGGTGATGATATTCACAGCATAAGCAATTTTGCACGGTTTCAAGAGTGTATGAATGTGCGGGTGGTGCGAGAATGATTATAGAGCGTGGTTGCTTGATTATACATTAACCAGTCAGCAAATGGGAGTATCAGTCATAATATGTTATATTCTCCTACTTTCTCACATCTTTTGCCTATATACCCACACACCCCAGATTATTAATGGAAGCACGATAAAGGAAATCATATCGCCGGTATCTCCTGCAAATGCAAGCACATCGGCAAAATTTTTAACGCCGCCCACATAAACTAGCAAAGGCGGTACGGTTGTTAAGCTCCATGCCACTATTTTCCTCATTCTGAGGAACTCCACGGTATTGCTCTGCTGCGCGAGCCCAATGCCAATGTAACTGGTGGTGATAGCAATGAGAGGAATGACATTGCCTATGAGATAGCCCGCATAACCGTACATTTCGCTCAACCCCTGCGTGGCAATTTGCGGGGTTTTTGTGCCAAACACAAGCAGAAAGAATGCCATGAATAGGGCGTATATCCCGGTGGGTATGAGAAACGCCATTATGACAACTCTCTTAGTTTTCTCGTAATCACCAATTGCCTTGTACACATCGGGAATGACAGTATGGCACCCAAGTGCAAATATAGATATGCCAACCATGGCCATGGTGCCCGATATGGAAATATACGCTGCATTTGTTAGCTTTGCGTACGGCGCTAGCATGCCCATAACACCTATAAAAAGCGCGAGCATGAAATAGTACATAAGCAGCTCTGCGCGCCCGCTTGCCTGCAAGCCGCGGTAAATTAGAAAAGAGGCAAAGAGCCAGAAAATCAGTGCACCCAAATTTTCATCAATGCCAAATAATTGTGAGAATACATTGCCCATTCCCGCTATATATGCTAATAGCGCACCGAAGCTCATTATTGTGATACTAATATACATTGTCCAGCCGCCGGCCTTGCCCAAAATGCGCTCTGTAATAGTGCTCATCTGCGCTCCTTTCATCTCAACAGAGAGCTTTAGGA
>JALULR010000156.1 GCA_027056155.1 DHVE2 group archaeon | reverse complement strand
CGTTCATGGTATTTTCTCCTTTTTCTATCTTGTCCATATCATCTTCGAGCTTTGCGGTCATTTCTGGGCGAATAACATCTACATCGTGTTTCATCAAATTGCCAACGAGAGCCCTGCCCACGTCGGTGGGTCTCAGAGGATTACCCGTTATGTAGCCGCGGTCATATAGCTTCTGAATTATATCTGCGCGGGTGCTCTTTGTCCCCAAATTTAGCTTTTCCATCTCTTTTAATAGCGAGGATTGTGAATATCGCTTTGGTGGCTGTGTCTGCTTTTCTTCTTTTATTATCTCTATAACTGTAACCTCCGAGTCCTGCTTCAAAGTCGGTAATTTCTTCTCTTCAAAATGAGTGTATGTGTAATAATAAAGCCAGCCCTCTTCAAGAAGAACGCGGCCGTGGGCGATAAATGGCTCGCCTTTGATATCTATCTTCGCTTTTGTGTCTTCATAAACACCATTTTTGGCGAGAGTTGCAAGGAATCTCCGCACTACAAGCTCGTAAATTTTTCCACGCTCTCCGCTTAGCTTGGCGCCGCGAACAGGCACAATAGGGGGGTGGTCTTTCGTCTCTTTTTTGCCTCGTGTGGGATATTTCCTGCGCTCGCCCTGCAATCTCTTAACCTCTTCTCCAAACTTGCTAGATTCCAGTGATTTCAGTATTGAGTTTATGTTCAAGCTTCTTGGGTACACAGTGTTATCCGTACGAGGATAAGATATATAGCCGCCCATGTACAGGTCCTCAGCGATTTTCATTGCTTTTGCCGCCGAAAAGCCGAGCTTGGTTGCCTCGCTTAGAAAAGTTGTAGTATCGAACGGAGGCGGAGCGTATATCTCCTTCTTTTCCACTTTTACATCGTGTACCTTTCCTGTTTCGACACCTTCTACCTTTGCAAGAATTTTATTTACCTCACCCTCTTCCCAGAACGGATTTTTCTCGTGCTTTGCTTCGAATTTCATTTTTTTCTGGAGCTTTGCGGTGAGCTCCCAGTATTTTTTGGGCTTGAAATTCTCAATTTCTTCCTCTCTCTTTACGATTAGCGCAAGTGTTGGGCTTTGCACGCGGCCAACCGATAGAAACTCGCGACCTCTGCGCCCGGAGGCAATGGACACGAATCTAGTTAGCGAGGCGCCCCACGCAAGGTCTATGTGCTGCCGCGCCTCTGCCGCGCTGGCAAGATTGTAATTGATATCCACCAAATTGTTAAACGCTTTTTCAATCTCCTGCTTGGTAAGCGCGCTAAATTTCGCCCTCTTCACCTTAAATCTCTTACCGTATTTTTTCTCGATTACGCTTAGCGCCTCTACACCTATTAATTCGCCCTCTCTGTCGTAGTCAGTGGCAATTATTATCTCATCAACATCTTTTGCAATGTCCCAGAGAATTTTTACTATGCCACGCTCCTTATTAATTTTCCTTGGTTTTTCATTCACCAATTCTATCAGCTTGTTTATATCCCATCTCTTGAACTCTTCCCCGTAATCCAACTCGACAATGTGGCCTCTGAGCGGCACTACAAAATACTCATCTCCATTTAGGGTGTACTTGAAGTACCCGGCTCGTCCAACCTTGACAAACTTGGAGTTGCCATTCGATAAAATATATGCAATTCTCTGCGCAGCATTGCGCTTCTCAGCAATAATTAGAGTTTTCACATGCGCGTTATGAACACTAAGTTTAAAATATTTACCATGGAACACTGGAAAAAGAGATAAAAATTAAATGCGTGGTTTGTGTAATTTTTGTAAATACATATGCTTGTGCGATGGTATTTTACATATCTGCAATTTTGCATTGGCATAACATTATTTTTAATACATTAGTACGTATCACTTATCTTTAGAAAAATTTTAGTAAGCCGTTGAAATTTTGAATCCCATGAAAATCGTGAAGGTAAAAGATAAAGGAAATAAATTGGCAGATATCCTTCTGAGCGTGAACGTGGGCTGGGCTCATGAGCCCGTGGGAAAAAGAGGTATTTCTCATTTTTTAGAGCATTCAATTTTTCTGGGTAATGATGAGTATGCCAATCCAGATGATGAAACTGCAAAATACGGAGTGACGCTCAACGGAGAGACTTTACCAGAGAGAACAGTGTTTTTCTTCTCATCTCTTCCCGAAGACGCAGAGGATATTCTGAAAATCTTGTTGTCCCTTGTTTATAACCCCTCTTTCCCGCCGGATAAAGTGGAAGAAGAAAAAATGAGCAAGATAATTACTTCAATAGTGCATGAGAGTGATTATAACCCGTGGGAGCTTGCATACGAATACGCTAAAAACATGGTTTTCAAATGGGATTTTCACGAGAGCATGGGAACCATGGAAGACTTGGAAAATATAGACATAGAAGAACTTAGAGTTTGGCACAAAAAATACTATCACGGAGGAAATTCGATTCTGCTGGTTCCTGAGTACATAAATATCGATTCCCTGCGCATCCCCCATGGTGAAGAATTTCCCGAGAGGAGAATGAGGAAATGGGAGAATAAAGAGATTGTTGTTAAAAAAGGATTGAATAACGCAGAGATCGTATACGGCTTTCCTCTGGAAAAATATGACCTTCGCGCATTTCTTCTCTCCACAATTTTAGGCAA
Source organism: DHVE2 group archaeon (assembly GCA_027056155.1). Classification (GTDB taxonomy): domain Archaea; phylum Thermoplasmatota; class Thermoplasmata; order Thermoplasmatales; family Aciduliprofundaceae; genus JAADDK01. Next base: position 6,105 of record JALULR010000156.1, on the reverse strand, counting down.
TTACCCCACATCTCTGTTTTGGAAAGAATTTCACAGAGATGCGTACATGGTAGAGTCACGTGTGGAATGGTATCACGGAACGGGAGGTTTCTTCGCCTACATCGGTTTCAACAGCAAGGATTACGAAAAGGCAAAGAAAAAATTCGTAAATTTCATTGAGAATTTGAAAATAACTCCGGAGGATTTGGAAATTGCAAAAAAGATAATTAAGATAGAAACCCTCAGAAAAGCAAGAAGTTCGTATAATTTGTTTTCTCTTATTGACATAGACCCAGAGCTAAAATTCGGCAGTTTTGAGGAAATATTAGAAAAAATTGGCGAAATAAGATACGAGGAAATGAAAGACCCGCGCGATATTCTTAAAAAAGAAGAGATGTACGAGGCAGTGGTGATTTAGTAGTTACATGCGTGATTAGAACATACCATTAAATAGATGCGAGAAGAGGTTAAATTGATATCTGCATTCTATCACTATCTTACTTTTGCCTTCCGTAAAACTCAAGCTTGTGTTTCATAGTCACGCTTTTACCATGAACGGTTAAATACCCCGTGCCCATGCTATACCATGGAGCTCAAGACGAGAGATGGCTTAGCGAGAATCTGCAAGTTCAAAAACGTGGAAACACCGGCGTTGATGCCCGTGGTCAATCCGAATCTAATAATTATCCCTCCTGAAGAGATGCAATCGAAATTCAATGTGGAAGCTTTAATAACCAATTCATACATAATATGGAAAAACAGGAAACTTAGGGAAAGAGCGCTAAAAGAGGGTTTGCATCGCATGCTCAATTTTTCAGGATTGATTATGACCGATAGCGGCACGTTCCAGCAGCACGTGTATGGAGATGTAGAGGTAAATTACCTCGATATCGTGAATTTTCAGAGAGAGATTGGCACGGATATAGGCACTATATTGGATGTTTTCACAGAGCCGTATCACGAGCGCGAAGAGGTCAAAAGAGCAATTGAGATAACTGCCGAGCGGGGAAAGGAAAGCGTGAAAATTAAGGGCGATATGCTCCTTGCCGGCGTGCTGCAGGGCTCGATATACGACGATTTGCGAAGATATTCTGCACGGTTGATGGAGCGCATCAGGTTTGATTATTTTGCCGTTGGCGGCGTTGTACCTCTTATGGAAAATTACCGCTACGGCGATGTTGTGCGAGCCATAATAAACGCCAAGAAAATTATCGACCCGTCAAAGCCCGTGCATCTTTTCGGTGCGGGACACCCTATGTTCTTTCCCCTCGCTGTTCTCCTTGGAATTGATTTCTTCGATTCGGCAGCATACGTGAAGTATGCAAGAGATGACCGATTATTGTTTCCCGATGGGACCCGACATTTAAAAGACATAAAATATCCTCCGTTTTTCTCGCCGGTGTTTGACAGGTACGATATAGACGAGCTAAAAAAGATGAATAAGAGGGAAAGAGAGCGGGTACTAGCGGAGCACAATCTCTACATGAGCTTGGAAGAAATAAAGAGAATAAAAGAAGCAATACACGAAAACCGTATTTGGGAGTACGCGGAGATTAGGGCAAGGGAGCATCCAAGATTGTTAGAAGCGTACAGAGAGATATTAAAGCACAGAAAATGGTTAGAAAAATACGAGAACATAAGCAAAAAGTCGGCGTTTTTTTATACTGGCTCAGAGAGCATGAAAAGACCCATCGTGTATCGCCTGAAAAAAAGGTTAAAGAACATTCCAGATAGACCCGTTGTTGTGGAGATGAAAAGGCCTTGGACCGCCAATTTAGAAAGCATACCCGCAGTGACAGTGAAAACCCCGTTTGGAAACGTGCCGATAGAGCTTGAAGATATCTATCCCGTGGCGCAGTCAGAGTTCCCGTGGGAAGAGCGCGAAGATGTGCCAGAAGGCGTGAAAAAAATTACCAGGGAGGAGTTTGATATTAGAAAGATAAAAATGATTGCCGATTACCAATTTGGCGCTGGAGCGGGTGCTGCGCTTTTCTCAGGAGCTGTAAAAATAGTGAAATCGAAGAACACGGGTAAGATAAGAAATATCATTGTGGACGGAGAGCACGTAGCCTCGCTCCGTGCAGAAGATGGATTTTTTTCTCTGCGCATCGCCGGAGCTCGAAGATTGCACTCATATTTTGAGTTTAAAAAGATTCGGGTTGTTGTGAGCGATGACTCCGCCGAGTTCAACCGCGTGGGCAAGAACGTGTTTGCCAAATTCGTATTAGACGCAGACCCTGACTTGAGACCGGGAGACGAGGTCATTATCGTGGATAAGCAAGACAATTTAGTGGCCGTTGGAAAAACGCTAATGCAGAGGGAAGAGATGCTCCACTTCTCGAAGGGAATGTGCGTAAAAGTGAGAGAAGGAATAGAAAGCTCAAAGCCCTAATTTTTTCTTCAAATTTTTAACCATGTCTTTGACCATCGATGCCATATCGTAATCCGGGTTCCAGCCCCATTCCTTGCGCGCGGCGGAATCGTCTATGCTTCGGGGCCATGAATCTGCTATTTTCTGCCTGTAATCTGGCTTGTACTCTACCTCAAAATCAACGTATTTTCTTATCTCTTCCACCAGTTCTTTGGGAGAGAAGCTCATTGCGGCAATGTTGAAATCTGCACGGTGCACCAAATTATCCGAGGGCGCTTCAGCCAGCATGGTTATTGCCTTAATTGCATCGGGCATGTACATCATGGGCAAGGTGGCATCTTCCCGCAAGAAACATGTGTATTTTTCGCCCTTTAAAGCGTAATAGAATATTTCCACCGCGTAATCCGTCGTGCCTCCGCCCGGCGGTGCTTTCCAGCTTATAATGCCCGGGTAGCGCACGCCTCGCACATCGAGTCCGTACTTTTCCCAGTAATAAAGTGCGAGAAGCTCGCCTGTAACTTTACTCACTCCGTACATGGTTCTGGGCTTGAGTACAGTATCGTTAGGTGTATTGTCCTTAGGTGTCTCTGGACCAAACGCTGCAATGGAGCTTGGCACCATAATCCTCTCAATATTCGTTTTGCGCCCTGCTTCCAGTATATTGTGCATACCCACAATATTGACATTAAACGCAAGCTGGGGATTTTGCTCGCCTCGGGCAGAGAGTATGGCTGCAAGGTGATATATAGTGTCCACATTGTACTCTTTAATCACTTTTATTATCTTTTCCTCATCTCTCACATCTAACGTGATAAACGGCTCTACATCTTCAACATTCTCAGGCGCTCTTATGTCCGCAACAATTACATTTTCTCGCCCGTATTTATCCCGAAGGAAAGGAACAAGCTCAGAGCCAATCTGTCCCAAGCCGCCAGTGACAATTATTCTTTTCATGAAAGCTCACCGATGGGTAATGTAATTGGTAGTTTTAATGTTTTTCTTCAATGCGTATTATCACATGTGATTATGAGAAGAAAATATTAATATTATCCAAATATCTACCTATTATCGTGATTGAAGAAAATATGGCCCAGCTATACGACGCGATAGGTATAGGCATAGCAATCGTCAAAGATGATTTCACTATATTATATGTGAATAAAGAGATTGAAAAAAAGGGCAAGGTAAAAAAAGAGGCGCTTATAGACACTAACTTGCTCGATTATGTTGTGCCAGAAGACCGAAACAAGGTTATTGACATGCTCGAAAACTGCAAAAAAGGTGCGGAAAAGCGCATAACGATAAGAATGATTACCCCTGCGGGCTCGCTATTCTGGGCACATCTAAGCTGTGGTATTTCAGAAGAATATTATGTAATTACGCTTCTGAACGTGACAAAAACAGTCCATTCTATAAATAAAGCGCATGAGAAAAATGAGGAACTGCAAATAGCATACGATTTTGTGAGGACCATTGGTGTGGTTTTAGATGATGAGCAGATTTTTGAGATTGCATATAACAAAATAGCGGAGATTATCACCACAATGGACGCTTTTATTATCTCAACAGTGGACGAGAAAAATAAGCAACTAGTAGCAGAATTTGTTATAGGTGAGGGAAAGAGGTATCCCAAGCATAGGGTGCCGCTTAATGATATGGATACCTTTTCTGGCTGGGTAGTATTGCATCGCAAGAGTCTTTATGTGAAAAACGTGTATAAAGATAAACTTCCTGCAAACTTGAAGCTTATTGGCAAGCCCATGACCTCTTGGCTGGGCTTTCCTCTGTTATACCGCAACGAGGTACTTGGCGCAGTGAGCGTGCAGAGCAAGAAAGAGGCAGCATTTACTGAGCGAGACATCAGAGTGCTAGAGCTCATAGCAATGTATCTTTCAATGATACTATACAATGCCAAGCTCTATAAAGAATTAAAGAAACAAGAAGAGATGTATAAGAGCTTGGTAAGTAGCAGTATTGTGGGCATACTCTCAGTAGATATGAAATATAGAATAACCTTTGTAAACGATGCGCTCTGCAAAATATTGGGCTATGACAAAGAAGAGCTTTTGGGCAAAGATTCGCTTTTATTTGTTTCTAGCCGCGGTTTAGATGCAATAAAAGAGGGTGCTAAAAGAAGGAAAGAGGGAAAGGCGGATGCTTATGAGACCTATTTGCAGAGAAAAGACGGTACAGATATACCCGTATGGTTGTATGCGGCGCCGCTAAAAGATGAGCAAGGAACCATGGTAGGTACGCTTGTATCTATTGTGGATATCTCCATGATGAAAGAGTTGCAAGAGCGATTAATGAGAGCAAAGCAGTTTCAAGAAACTCTCTTGCATATGGTTAGCCATGACCTAAAAACTCCACTCTCGGTAATTCAGGGTTATGTAGAGCTTTTGCGTGAGGATTTTGAGCCAGAGTACTTAAATAGTATTGAAGAGGCGGTAAATAATGCGTTAAATCTAATCAAAGAAGTGCGCATACTATCAAAGATAGATATGAACAAGCTCGACGAGTCAAAAGAAGAATTTGACTTGAACTCGCTTCTAGTTATAATTGCAGACGCGGTAAAGAGCAGGTTTCAAAACGCAAAAATATTGATTCACGGAAAGCCTTGCACGATTAAGGGCTACAAAACACTATTAAAAGAAGCATTCATTAATATAATGATTAACGCATTTAAACATGGAGCAAGCACCGTTGATGTGTCTGTTACATCAGACGACAAAAAGCTCACCGTGAGAATTGCCGACGATGGACCCGGCATAGAAGACTCTAAAAAATCCAAAATTTTCGAATCGTTTGTTAAATATGACTCTGGCGGCTCCGGGCTCGGGCTGTTTATAGTAAAGCGCGTAATTGATATGCATAATGGCAAAATCAGAGTAGAAGATAACAAGCCGCACGGTGCGGTATTTGTTGTTGAGCTCCCCCGCGAAGATTGCTAATTTTCAACGAAATTTTTATTACTTTCATTAGCATAGCCGCATGGTGATTGAATGATTGAAAAGTTTCACTGCCGTTTGGTCACATGGAGGGACATTGAAAACTGGAGCAAGGACATAGTGCGAAAGGTTCAAGAAAGCGGGTACGAACCGGAGATTGTTATTGGTCTAGCTAGAGGCGGGCTTGTGCCTGCAAGGCTCATAGCAGATTATCTAAACATAAAGGACCTGTACGCTGTGAAGACTGAGCACTGGGGTCTCACAGCAACACCTGATGGTCAAGCCAAGCTTGCGCAAGGGCTACAGGTAAGCATCGAGGGTAAAAAAGTGCTAGTTGTCGATGATATCACGGATACTGGTCAAAGCATAAAATTAGCGCTAGAGCATGTGGTAAATCACGCACCAAAAGAGGCAAAGACTGCCACACTGCTTCACATAACGCACTCAAAATACGTGCCAGATTACTATTCTGAAGAGGTGCCCGAGGATAACTGGACATGGTTTATATTTCCATGGAACGTATATGAAGACTTGAGAAACTTGGTACAAAAGACACTGTACCGCAAGAAGAGCATGAAGGAAATAAAAGAATCGCTGCTTGAGCAGTTTGATATAGATGTAAGCACGCGGGTAATAAGCGAGGTGCTTCATGACCTTGAGCGCAGAAAAATCGTGAAGCTCGCTAGCGGGAAGTGGGAGCTGAGAAAATGAAAAGACTTAAGGACTCGCTGGAAAACGCGCCAGTAATTATGAAAGGTACCTATCCTTATTTTATACACCCGCTCACCGATGGCATACCCGAGATAG
>JALULR010000155.1 GCA_027056155.1 DHVE2 group archaeon | reverse complement strand
AAGGTGTGATGAGCCCCGCGGTGAATATGTGTGTAACAAGTATAATTGCAGGCAGCAAAATTGCAAATAGTGGCTCATTCATTGTAAATGCCATGTATGCTCCTACCGTGATGCCCACCACTAACGCGGCTGAATAAGCAAGAGATTTAGTAGTGGTCTTCTCAATTTTTACCCATTCATCTTTCAAATCTTCTACTTCGCCAAGATGCAGTGCAGAGCCTAACCGCGATATGAACGCACCATAAACATTGCCACGCATATCAATAAGTGCAGGAATCATCATCAAAAGCCCCGGCACGGCAATAAAAACTCCCACTGATAAATCCATCGCGTAGCCTGCAATGCTATCAGCAACTAAGGCAATAAACATCGCCACCAAGCTCTCGCGTATGAGCTTTGTATCTAGGAGGCGGCTCATCTGACACCACCCCCTTCATAGCAGGCATAAATAGGGATAGATTTGGCATATAAAAAAGATTGGTTACTTTAAAAATGAAAAATAAAAGATAGAATTATGCTCTCTGGCGCCTGTTACGAATTACGATAATTGCAGGGAGCACTATGGCAAGCAATGGCGCGAGGGCCCCGAGCTCTGGTACTAACTCACTTTCGGTCCAGAACGATGTTCTCACTATTCCGTTGGTGTAGTCGTACCATACGAATTGATATGTGCTCTGCGTAGTGTCTATCGCCACCGCCGGCGCCTCGTTCTTATTTCCGTCACTCACTACGATCTTTTGCCACTTCAAATCTCCATTTAAATCATAGAGGCTTGCCACTATATTCTTGTTTGAATCGGGCCAGACAACTAAGTACTCATCACTGCCATTATATGCAATACCTATGCCATAGTATTTCACGCCGTAGTAGGAATCACCTATGGTTATTCTCGTAGTCACGCTGTTATCCTTTAGTATTGCCCCATGTATGGTGTATGGGCTGCTAGTTTCAGCGTACACCACGAAGAAAGCATTGTCTCCACCAACCACATTGGGTATGTCGTAGTCTTTAGCATCTGTTGCACCATCTGCTACAGTGAAATCGTTCCATATCTTCGAGCCCATATCTCCTGAGTATATGGCTGCGGTTATGTTGTAGTAACCTGTTCCTGTGGAATTCCTCCAAACGAAAGCCACTTGCCCCAAGCCGGAGCTGAAGGCGGAGGCATGGTTGATATGGGAATGTGTTGTATCAGAAGACAACTCTGTAACTGGCCCAAAAGAGTGAGGCGGTGAAGAACCAGAGTTATATGTAACTACCCTGTACCAGCTGTGATGATAGGAGGATGTATCTGCCCATGAAACCACAAAATTATGATGTCCAATATAACTCAGTCCGAAGGCTGAGTGGTATACCTTAACGGTTCCATTTATAACGAAGGGTCCATCCACAATCTGTGCGTGGTCATCTAAAAACACGCCGTCTATTGATTGATCCTGACTGTACCATATCAGCAAATAAGCTGCATCATCCGGGTCCCAAATTATTCTTGGCCCTTTTCCACTTGGTTTGCCGTAGTATATGGCTATGTCTTGGGTTATGGTTTCTGTGGAAAATATGCTCCCGTCTGTGGAACCTATAAGTGTCACATTCAGGTTCCAAACTTGGTTCTGTGTGTCATAACCGTACCATGCTATGGCAAATACAGACTGAGCAGAATCCACCGCTATCGCCGGCGTGGTGTTTCCCACACCAATGTCATTCTTCACCTCTCTAAACGCATAATTACCACTTATGGAAGAGCCATTACCTGCGTGGTAAGATAGTGCAAAAACTCCGAAAGTCACACTCACAGTGATAAAAACAGCCACTGCAACTATTATCTTTCCACGGGCAGAACTAGCTTTCTGCTTTGGCTTCCATGTTTTGCCATTACCTACAAAACTATCGCGTGATTGTAAACCACTCATATCTACACCTCTATAACTGTATCGAAACACACATATATATAATTAACTGCGAGTTACTTACAAAATTAAAAGCAATTGATAATTTTATTTCTTGAAAATGATATGCAAAGCTCTGAAAAATAAATGAGTGAAAAGGTTAATTTAATAATTGCAATTGCGGGAGAATATGCATACAGAAAAGTTAGAATACATAATTAAAGCTAAGTGGGACGGAAACGTCGGCACATACATACAAGTTAGGCATTTTTCTCTCCGCACCGATTCCAACACAGATGGAGGAGATGAA
>JALULR010000154.1 GCA_027056155.1 DHVE2 group archaeon | reverse complement strand
TCTGGGCACCGGCGCAGGCACACCGAAGTTTCTAAACATTCCCGGTGTGAATCTCAAAGGAATATACAGCGCTAACGAGTTTCTCACAAGAATCAATCTAATGAAAGCGTACAAGTTTCCAGAGTACGACACTCCAATAAAGAAAGGCAAAAAGCTCGCGGTAATAGGCGCGGGCAATGTGGCCATGGACGCAGCTAGAAGTGCTTTGCGCGTTGGATACGAAGAGGTATACATAATTTACCGCAGAAGCAAGGAATACATGACTGCAAGACAGGAAGAGATACATCATGCGGAAGAAGAGGGTGTAAACTTCATGTTTCTCGTAACACCTATTGAATTCATAGGCGACGAAAACGGCAACGTGCGCGTAATAAAGCTCATAATGAACGAGCTAGGCGAGCCCGATTCGTCTGGCAGGAGAAGGCCTGTACCAATCCCGGGAACTGAATTTGGCCTCGAGGTAGACGCCGTGGTATTCGCAATAGGACAGAGACCTAACAAAGTACTGTATCAGGAAGTGCCCGAGCTGAAGACAACAAAGAGGGGCACACTAGTTGTAGATGAAAAACATCGCACCACGCTCAAAGGGGTATTTGCCGGCGGTGATGCGGTGCGCGGAGAAGCGACGGTTGTGCTTGCCATGGGCGACGGAAAGAGAGCCGCAAAAGCAATAGATGAATATCTAAGCGGCGGAGAATGGCCAGAGGAGATTAAGCAGAAAAATTTCTAAATACCCATATTATTTTATTTTAGGGTAATGCACAGCAATGTCCATCACTTTAACACCGCTGCGAGTTATAATGCCATTGATGCCCGCAATATATCCTAAGTAGCTTGCCTCATCGTGCATAAAATTATAAATCTTCGGGTAACTATGGAGCAGCCATTCTCTAAAACCCTTGCCGCTCGCTCTCAAATTCAGAAACTCAAAAAAGTAAAAATCGGTGAAATCCGCAGTATTCTGTATTATGCTCTCTACATCAACTAGCCCCGGTATTATGGGCGAGACAAATGTATATGTCCTAACGCCGTTTTCATGAAGTATTCTTAACGCACGTATTCTTCTTTCAGTTGAAGGCGCGTATGGCTCTATTTCTCTTCTTACACTTTCGCTAAAGCCGTTGATGGTCAAGCCCACCTCTATGCTCTCAAATCTTCTGAATATATCAATGTCTCGTAAAACAAGCTCTGATTTTGTGAGGATGCTCAATTCTGTTCCAGTATCCATGTTCTCTAAAACCCTTCTTGTAAGTTTGAGCTTGCTTTCTATGGGTTGGTATGCATCGCTCACACTTGACATGTACACCTTTCCAGTGACATGCTCTTTTTTAACCAGTTCCGGGAGATTCTCTTTAACAACAACCCAATTTCCCCAATCTCCATAGTCGTACCATTTGCGCATGAATTTTGCGTAACAGTACAAACAAGCATGCTGGCAGCCAATATATTGATTAATAACCCACCGTGCTCCGGGAATTTTCGTTCTTGTAAACGCCTTCTTTGCTTTAATGGTAATTATCTTGGGAGTCATAGAACCATCTCTTTGTAGTAAATCTCCTTAAGGTATGCTTTTACTAAGGTTCATTATTAGTTTTACATAAAGTAATCTTGGACATAAACATTGGCATTAATTGCAATTTGTTAGTATCATACCTAATTTGTATCACCTCAAAAAGAAAATATCACATAGTAAAGTTAAATAATATACCGTCATTTCCCCATATAAGGTGATTTGATGAGGATTGAAGAGCATCCAGTTATTGACTTCACGAGAAAAAGAGGAAAAAAAGTGACCATTTATTTTGAAGGCAAGCCCATCGAAGCGTACGAAGGGGAACCAGTGGCAGAAGCGCTGCACGCTGCGGGCATAAGAGTGTTGAACTTCACTCCAAAAGGAAGACCTCGCGGATTGTTCTGCGCAATTGGCAAATGCTCATCGTGTCTGATGAAGGTGAACGGAATTCCTAACGTAAGGACGTGCATAACCCTTGTAGAAGATGGAATGAAAGTAGAGAGGCAGCACGGGCTCGAGCCCTTGCCCAGAGATTATCGGCCTCCGAAGTGGAAGGACGCTGAGAAAATTGATGCAGATGTGATAATTATAGGTGGTGGGCCCGCTGGGCTGATGGCCGGCGTGAAAGCGGCAGAGCATGGCGCAAAAGTTGTCCTTTTAGATGAAAACCCGGTGCTTGGTGGCCAG
>JALULR010000153.1 GCA_027056155.1 DHVE2 group archaeon | reverse complement strand
GTAAATGGTGTAGAGGTTGCGTTTATACCGAGACACGGAAAGGGGCACAGAATACCACCTCACAGAATCAACTACAGGGCAAATATATACGCGCTAAAAACCCTGAAAGTAGAGCGCATAATAGGGATAAGCGCAGTGGGCTCGCTAAAAAAGGAAATTCGCCCCGGAGATATAGTCATACCTGACCAGTTTATTGATTTTACAAAGAAGAGAGAGTACACATTTTACGATGGTCCCAAAGTGGTGCATATAAGCATGGCGGACCCGTTTTGCCCAGAGCTAAGAAAGGTATTTTTAGACATAGCACGAGAAAAAGAGTACTACCTGAATTTTCACACGCATGATAGGGCTACGTATGTGTGCATAGAAGGGCCGAGATTCTCTACACGTGCAGAGAGTGCAATGTTCAGGCATTTTGGGGACATCATTGGTATGACTCTGGTGCCCGAAGCTCAGCTTGCTAGGGAGCAAGAGCTATGCTATGTAAATCTCTCTACAGTCACAGACTATGATGTATGGGCAAATAGGCCAGTTACCACAGAAGAGGTTATGCGCGTTATGAAGAGAAACGAAGAGACGGTAAAGATAATACTAAACGAGGCAATACCGAGGATTCCCGCAGAAAGAAACTGCTCATGTAAAGATGCACTTAAAGGCGCAGTTATATGAGCTCAAAAACCACGGGTATTGCGGGCAAATCTCTTTTTCTTTTAACATATAACATATTTGGGGGCATAATCGGATATGTAACAATGTTTTTTGCCCTTAGGTTTGTGGGGCAAGATGCGTGGGGTATATTTGGCTCTGCATTGGGTATCTCTGGGCTTTTGGGAATACTCACATCTATGGGCGTTGATGCAGCGCACATTAAAAAGATGACCCAGAAAAAGAATAAAGATGAGTGCATGGGCGCGTATCTCATCATAAAAGGCTCGCTGGGCTTGCTCTTTCTCATAGCATCGTTTGGCGGGTTTTTTGTAATGGGCCGTGTGTTTGGCTATTCTTTTGAATCGCCGTATCTTCAAGCAGCGGTATATATTGCATTGCTGGGCATGCTTTTGTCTTCTATTGGCAACATATTTCGAGCGACATATCAAGCAAAGCTCAATGCAAAACGCTCGATATTGCCCATGTTTGTTCAAGTTACCGTGCAAGACACGCTAATTATTCTCTTTTCTATGTATTACGCTCTTGCAGGCAACACAATGAGCACAGGGTACTTAGGTGTGTTATATGCCTACGCATATCTACTTGGTGCATTTTCTAGAATATTGGTGTATATAATATGGAAATTTGAGAGTGTGCTAAATGTAAAAAGACCGAGCAGGGCGCTAGTGAAAGAGTACATTCTTTTTTCCATACCCCTCGCTCTCATGGGTATAGTGGGTGTTATACAGGGTTACACAGACCGCACCATGCTGCAATTTTTCTGGAATAGCCGCGAGGTGGGTGGTTATTTCACAGTGCAGAAGCTATCTCTTGCGTTAATATATTTCGGCTCCTCGCTCAATTTCTTTCTATATCCTGCGCAATCTAAATACTATGAGCAGGGCAAGCAGCACCGCTTTTTCCAAATAACAAAAACCTCAGAGCGCTATCTTTCAATGCTTACTGCCCCGTTCGTGTTTTTCACCGCGATAATGGGCGCGGAGATTTTAAATTTATTCAAATCCTCGCTTATTGCGTATACCCCCGCGCTTATTATATTGGTAATTTACGCGTACTTTAATGTAATCAATGGCCCGTACAGCTCTCAGATGACCTCTGCAAATCGGCCTCACGAGGTAATGAAAGTGGGGCTTGTGCAAGCAACAGCAAATGTTGTCCTAAATTCCATATTTATTCCAAGCTCGCTTTTTGGCGTACCGCTCTTTGGGTGGAAAAGCACCGGCGCCGCACTTGCAACGCTCATTTCTTTTCTTATAGGGTTTACTTACCTGCGATACAGAGTATGGAAAATACTCGGTACATCTTTCGAGCGCAGAAACTTGCTTCACATCATGGCGGGAATCATAGCTTTGGCAGTCCTGTATATTATTAAGCTATACGTTGGAGCCATGTACTCTTGGTACATGCTCGGCATGGCATTTTTGCTGTTCATGGGCATATATTTAGGTGTTCTTTATCTCTTTAAAGAATTCGGCAGCGATGAATGGAAACTGATAACGAGCATGATTAAGAAATTCTAAATAGGGGATATTTTTTAAAAT
>JALULR010000152.1 GCA_027056155.1 DHVE2 group archaeon | reverse complement strand
CTTCAATTTCTCTATTTCCGTCTATTTCTACAAATCTGTATCTCTCACTTAGCATTTCGTAAATCCCCTGCACGCGCCTGAGGAACTCTAGCTTTTCAAATTTTTCTTTTCGCTCTCTGCCGTATATTCTCCGTATTCCCTCCTCCGGGTCAACTTTTATCAAAAACACCAAATCGGGGTCAAATCTCATTGGCTCATATACTTTTTCAAGCCAATCAATTGCACTCTTTAATGGCATGCTCTTCTCAAGCTGCGCTCCCTGATATGCGAATGTGGAATAAACGTACCTATCGCATAGTATAACTTGCTCCTTTGCTTTGCGCATCTTGGTTATGTGCTCAGCCCTGTCTGCAAAGAATAATAGAGCCTGAGTAAATCCATTTTTTTCTTCTTCTATGGCTCGCCGCACATCTCGGCCCAGCCATGTCTTTGTTGGCTCTTGCGTTATTATTACTTTGTACCCTCTTTCAAGCTCATCTGCAAGTCTTCTAACTATTGTTGTTTTTCCCGTACCGTCAATTCCCTCAAATACAACAAACATCATATGGGTAAGAGATAGTAATAATAAAAATTTTCACAGGTTGAGCTCTTCGATTTTAAGATTCATTGGCTCAATGGGTCTGTCAACATCAATTCCGTTGTGTAGCGCCCATTTTCTTATGCTTTTAACTAGCAATTTAGAGCCCATCTTTGCCAGAGGACTAAATAGCAGAAATGCAGGGTTGCCTTTTGTTACTCGCTTCAACCCATGGTCTACTTCCCAAGCAAGGTGCCTCCATGCATGGTAAATGTGCATCACTCTCCCGGGTGTGAGCTGCTCTTGTATATTAAATCCCTTCTCCTCTTTCAAAGCCGCCATCGGCACAAATGCAAGGGGCGTAACTGTAAAATGAGCTTGCTCACCGAGTTTATCGCGAAGCTTGCGCTCCATAGTGACTATCAACCGTGCCGTATCGTAGCCATCTTCGTCAGTCTCTCCGGGAAGCCCCACAATGCTTGTGTATGCTGGGAACCAGAAAAACTTGTTAAACGCGTAAGTGCCATTTAGAAGTACCCATGGCCATTCTTCCGCACTAAAAGGTTTCATTTTATTGTTTGCAATCTTCTTTATTAGTTCTGACGAAGCGGTTTCAAAGCCCACTTGTATGCCTACCCACTTATTCATTCCCGCATGATTTAGCTCAGCCACTCTTTTGAGTATGCGAGGCGCGGCTAATGCGCCAGCTGCGGTGCCATGTGTGGGGTTTGCAAATTCTACCTTTTTCAGAACTTCCTCAAATACACCTATAACAGCATCTTCGTTAGGATAGAAGTTTTTACGGTCTTCAACCATGTAATTGAAAATATCTTCGCTGTGAAGCCAAGCTGTCTTTTGCCCAGCTCTCACATTTACTTCTATCTCTGCCATGATTTTTTCAAGGGGATAAAATCTTGCAGTTCTCAAATTGGGAGCGCAAAACGTGCAGCCGCGCCCGCAGCCGCGCATAACCTCTACCATACCCTTAAATGTGGGATTTACAATATTTGGAATCTCTTCGAGCTTGGGCCATGTCTTAATATGAATGAATTTTTCCGCATTTCCAGATTCTATATCTCTAAATAGCTCACCAATAGTATGCTCAGTTTCGCCAATCATCACATGATTTATTTTCAGCTCATCGGTAAGCCTTTCACGCATTTCTAGCTGCCATGCTCCAGGGCCTCCCACTTCTATCTTAAACCTGTATCCTTTCTTTTCCCTGTAATCTCTTATCCTGCGCATTAAGGAGGTAAATTTGAGTTTGGTGTATGATGTAAGTCGCCCTCCTTCTGTGAACATCATGGTTACTGGACCAAGTCCATATGGGTCCATTGTATTTACACCAACAATACTTGTGTTTTCATCGATAAACTTCTCCACATGCTTGGGGTGAGCTACCACTACCTCATCTCTGGAAAATCCTTGAAGCAATAGTGCCGCCTCAACCTTACGAAGTCCATAAGGTGCGAATGTTAAACGCCCGTTATCATCGGGTACTTGCGTATCTAAAATCCTGTATATTGACCTTGGGACTCTCTCCACAGGCGCACATCCGAGAAAATCAAGAAGCGGAATGTGCCTATATGTGCTTGTTAGTGTTTCATCAGCAGTTAGTACTATCCTCATATTATTCACCACCTTGAACCTTGAGTATTTGAACTAGGGCCTTAAGCTTCCAATCTGCGCTTTCTACCTTCTTTTGCAAAGATTTTACTATCTCATCACCATCTGTTTGACTTCGTGAAATAATGGTCTTCAAATCTCTTAGCTCGTGAGCGCGGATATCTTCAACTAGGTGCAGAAGCGCCGATAGCAAGTTGCTCTCAGTGCGATACATGTACATCTTCCCTTGTTTATCTCTTATCACTAGATGCATGCGCATTAGCCTGTGAAGAGCAGAGGTCACACCGGAGATACTTAGCTGTATATCGTTTGCGAGCGCTCTAACAGAGATTTCTGAGTCTATTATGATTAGATGAGCAAGCACGCATGCATCTACATCGCGTAGTCCAAATCTTCTGAATATCTTTGCGAGCGATTTTCTAATATCGTTTACTTTCCCATCTTTCACAATTTCGTGAAAGTTTTGAAATATTTAAATTTTATTTTGCCTTGCTTCTTGCTCCTCCATGCGTATATTTGTTTAACAAAATTTTTTGTTATCATGTGCTTTACCAAAAGGGAAATATATGATTTCCGCATTACTGTATTTGTTTAACATATGTTAAACAAGTGGTGGCAATGCTAATAGGAGCGCGGGTTCCCGAGGAGCTTAAACTAAAGCTTGAGGAGATAAGCGAGAGAGAGGGTAAAACAGTATCAGAGATACTACGGGAGCTTATAGAAGAGTATGTAGAGCTCAAAGAAGAGGAATGGCGCAAAGTGAAGCTGTGTGTAAAAGTTCCAGATAAGATATACAAGCAGATGGAGATGTTTGTAGACTATGGGTACTACACAGATGTGCAAGATGCTATAAACACAGCGCTGAGGCTTTGGCTTCGAGTGGAGAAAAGAGAATACGATAAAGATTGGGATAAAAAGATGATTGATGCTCTTAACACTAACAAAATTTAGGGATGGGGTGCCACCGGCCGGGGTGCTCCCCGGCCAATCAAAGAGCAAGGAGGTATGAAAATGAGAATGGTATGTACGGTATGCGGTAGAGATGCTGAGTATAATGAAAAGTTAAACGTGTATTACTGTAAGGAGCATGGGTTTACCACATGGCTAGCTAGCGGTGATGTGGAAGAGCACGTGCCAGAGGTGAAAGTGGGTGAAGTTGTACTGGGCTGAATACACTTACGATGAGCTTGAAGAGAAAATAAAAAAAGAGCCTCTTGTGATACTTCCTGTGGGTAGTGTGGAGGCACATGGACATCATCTCCCGCTCAACACGGATATGTTACAGCCCCTTTGGCTCGCGGAGAGGATAGCTGAGCGTTTTAATGCTCTCATTCTTCCTCCTGTTCACTATGGCTGGACTGAGTCTTTAGCTCCATTTACAGGCACAATCTCAATTGGATTTGATACCCTCTATTTGCTGGTTAGAGATATTTTGTCGGAGGTTCTGCGTCATGGTGTGCGCAAGATAGTGGTGCTTTCTGGACATGCCAGTGGAAACCACATGGCAGCGCTTCGCTTAGCATGCGAGGAGGTGAACCGTGAATACGAAGACGCAAAAATAATGCTTTTCTCCGATTATTACCTCGCGTATCAGTATCGTGGCAAGCTTGTGCCTGAAGACGATTCTCATGCGGGAGTGATAGAGACCTCAAGGGTGATGGCAATACGCGGGGATTTAGTGAGGGGGGATTATAAATTCGAGAAAAACCCGGCGGGGAAGTACATGGTCGTGGTTGATTACTCCAAAATAGTGCCCTACGCGACATTTAGTGACCCAAAGGGTTCGAGCAAAGAGCTTGGCGTGAAGTTAAACAATATGATTTTAGAAGAGCTCACAAAAATAATAAAAGAAAATTTTGAGGTTTAGTGTTTTCTTCTCAAAATTGCCATACTTACAAGTGCCACAGCAATAACGGGTAGCGCGAAGTTGAACTCCGGCACAAACTCGTCAGAGGTCCATAGTGAAGCATCAATATTGTATGGTTTGTGAGAAATATATTCTGTCCACGAGAAAAAGTACACACCGTTATCCGAGTCGTATGCGATTGCTGGATTTCCGCCATTGGTTCCGTTGTATATCACCTGAGAGGTTCCTGCGTTGCCATGGATATCGTAGGTAGTTGCAATAATGCTCTCTGTTGCATTTGACCACGCTACCACAAAGTTGGTTCCGTCGTACACGGAAGGCATCGGTGACCTTCCGTACTTATATGATGAGCCTATGAGGAATGGCCCAGCCACGAGATTTCCATCACTTGCGGAATATGTTACGCCGTGTATGTTGTACGGGCTCAAATAGGTTACATAGGTTACGAAGAATGTGCCATTACCTCCAGCAACCGTTGGTGTAGTGTAACTGCTCTGGTCTGCATAGGCGTTTGCTATTAGAATATCGCCAGTCACTGCGGACATGCTATCGCCGTTGAATATCTTGCCCGTGATATTGTAAAATTTAGTTCCTGTGGAGTTCTTAGTTACATTAACCCATGTAACCATGAAGTTATTTGTTTTAGAGTCATACGCGACCCATGGGGTCTGCTGGGATACAGAGTTAAAGCTGGTTATTCTAAATACAGTTCCATTGTATGTGTTGTTCATAAACCTTCCTTCCAACTGATTATTTGTATCGTTCCATACAAATAATACCTTATCTGCACCTGCTGCTATGGCTATATTAGTGTAACTTACACCTGTGGTATCGTTTATGGTTGTTTCGTTAATGTTTGTATTCAGATTGCTGTCTACTCCTTCTGCCACAAGGGATTTGTTGCTGTTTACCCATGCGATGATGAATGAATCGCCCGCATATACGATGGCCGGTTTAATTGATGGTTTGCCATAGGGCGACAAATACACATCTTGGGAAATGGTATTTGTTGCTATCACGGCTCCTGTTGTGGAGTTGATTGCCGTAGCATTCATGTATTTTCCATCAGCGCTGTACCATACTTCTACAAATGTTCCATTGCCATAAGCAACTGCTATATTTTTGTATCCGCGTCCTACATTCGCGTTAGTTGCTCGCGGGGTCATCGCCGAACTCATAGAACTCAATACTACCAGCGATAAAACCAGCACCGCCAATCCTGCTATTATTCTTCCGGTTTTCATTTTAATTACCTCCCACTAGCTATATGTGAATAAAGATAAAAAGTTATCGTACCTCTTTTCATGGTAACACTATCCAGTATTGTTCAATATTAAATATGTTCGTCCAGTGGAAAACAGCACAGAATTATGCTCTTTAATTTGCTCCACGTTCACCTTTATCGGGGGCATAGGGCGCATCTGAGCTCCTTGGCTCCACGTGTCTGAGATGAGCCAGTACTTACTCATGGGGGATATGTTATTTTTCAATTCGTACGGAAGCATATACGACGAATTTATGTCGAATGAATTTCTAGCGATATGTCCAATTCGTTCATCGGAGTCCACACTTATATTTCCCATATGATGATGGATCCACTCTGCCGCATTGTATTCGTCTCCATAGACGAATGAATTGACGCCGAATGCTTGCATGGAAAAATATGTGAGCGGCGTGGTTGTAGCTATGATAATTGCAACTGCCGCAAACGCTGCTACCTTCCTCTTTCGAGAATATGCGGCTGTGGAGACCCCCGTGAACCAAGCAAAATCCGAGAAATCAAAGGTTCTGCTTATAGATACATAAGACTCTAAATCAAAGCCACGGAGGAAAAA
Source organism: DHVE2 group archaeon (assembly GCA_027056155.1). Classification (GTDB taxonomy): domain Archaea; phylum Thermoplasmatota; class Thermoplasmata; order Thermoplasmatales; family Aciduliprofundaceae; genus JAADDK01. Next base: position 3,009 of record JALULR010000152.1, on the reverse strand, counting down.
GAACAAAATCATGTGCAGCGGCGCGGTTAGCGTGGCAATATAGAGTTTTTTCTCTTTATATTCGGTTAAAAATAGTATTACAAAACCCATGGTTACGAGGGGCAGAAGGAGAACATATTCAATTGTGAATATAAAAGTGTATTTGTTGAATTTTGGGGTGTTTGGAAATAATGGGAAGAAAAAATACAAAATGTAAATTGCAAGCGGGATAAATAATGTCAAAATGTAATATTTAATTTTCAGACCTCTGAATCTCATGGAGAAGAATCTCACCATTAGGAGAGCAAGTAGCACAAATAAAGATAAGAAAAGCCACATATATCCGTTTGGAGATAGCTCATTGAGACGGTCAAAATGCCTAATCGCGTAGTATGCAGCGAGATATATCCATAGAAAAGTCATTGCTACTATCCACCCCATGTCTATGCGGGTGTATATTTTGTGGTTTTTATATTTAATATAAATATCGTAAAAAATCTCATAACTTATCATTAAATATGTAAGCAGCGCAACATAGTGATGCACTACGGGCATGAGAAGTAAAAGGAAGAAAGATATGATATTCCTTTTTTTGAAGGTATAAAGAGCGAATGGCATTAGCGCCATTCCCAGCGCTTGTTTCCATATAAGTGTAGTGTGAAGCACGTATGTTCCACTGAGTGCAAATAACAAGGCGGTAAATGCAGCAATCTCATCTCTGCCGGTGACTTTCTTTACTAGAAGAAACCATCCAAATACCCCAAGTGAAATTATAAACGGAAAAATAAAGGGGAGAAAAACCATAACATTCACACCGCTTATCTGAGATATTGCGCCAAGGAGTGCATTTAGAAAAGGAGTTACAGGAGTGTGGTGATTATTGTATGTGACGTTTTTTGGATAATATAAGTTTCCGTGGCTGGCAATGAATTGCCCAGCTCTTGCTTCGAGGAGTGCATCATAGTTATACGGAATAGGACTAACAAACGCCGGATAAATTCGAACTATAACAGATAGAGCGTATAGGGTAAAGAGAAATGCGATTTTCCATCTCATTCTACCGGTAATCTAAAAGCGAGTATAAAAACTTGCTCTATCTTGATAGAAATTTTGAATTTTTAATAAAAAATCTAAAATCTTCCTGTAAATCTTCTCTAACTCCAATTCTCTTGGATTTTCCCATTGCGAATTCCGACCAAGGAGAATCTGCAACGAAGAACTCTCCGCCAAGTGCCTTGCCGTTAAACTCCTTGGTTATGCCGAACGCTCTAGTCCATTTACCGGGTCCGTTGCAAAGCTCTTTTATGCTCTTTGGCCTATTTTTTTGCATAATATCTATTCCAACTAATGGCTCTACAGCCCTTATGAGCACCGCCTGCGCCTCTTTGCTATCAGTGGTTATGTTAAACATCCAGTTTGCGTGCACCATGTATACAAAGATATGTCCGCCGGGCAGCCACATGCCACTGTTGTAGTTTTTCTTCCCGTGATACGCTCTTGACGCAGGGTCATCTGCTCCAAAATATGCTTCAGTTTCTACGATTTTACCAATGAGGTATCTATCTTCTATCTTCCTTACAATTAGCTTTCCAAGAAGTTCTATAGCCACGGTTTTTGCGTCTCTTTGGAAAAACTCGGTTTTAATTTTTTCAAATACAAACTTAGGGCTAATACTGTCTTCATGCCCGCGCACATGCACAACAATATGCCCGTTATTGATTAACACAGTATCTAATGCTCTGTTTTTGCATATTTCAATATCATTATTGCACAATATTGCAATTCTACTACCGCCGCTTAACTCTATTATTCCTTTGATATGCTCAGTTTCATTGTAGTCTTCCGGATTAAGCGTAAGATATTTGACTTTATTGCCTCTTCCTTTACTTATATCATTTTTGGGTAGGGGGCACATAGATATTAAAACATCTACACCGTAAAACTTCACTATTTCATTTAAACTGCCGAAATTGCACTTTTCATTGAAAAATAAATAAATCATGCACCCGTGGGCCAGAACACTTTAGCTAGCTCAACAATCACGGCAAATGCAATAGACATGTATATTACGAGCTTCGGGTCAATTTTGGGGCCCTTGCTTTTCTCTTCCTCAAAATAGCGTATCAAACCCGCAGCAGACTGAAATCCAGTTCCCTTGTTCTTCTTTGCCATATTAAAGGATAAGAACATCAAACTTAAATATTTTGCTACGCGGTATATGCTGAGCAGTAAAAATAAAAATTATGGTGGAAATTACTTGATTATGAAATACACACCCCCGTAGTCTTCCCTAAGTAGCCCTTTAATTTTGTCTATAATTTTCTCACGTATTCTCTCACCTATCCATTCTGCGCTTAGGTCAATCATAATCACGGGCTTATAGACCTGCTCTACCATCGATGTAATGATGAATACGAGCATATCTCTGTGCTCTGCAAGCTCTGGATTAAGGCGGTCTTTTCCTAGCTCTCTGGTGAATTGGAACACAGGTGTGTTTTTAAGACCATATTTCTCTTTGAACGCCTCAGGCTCATCAGGTATGAATGCCAAGCATGTATGCGCTGACTTTGCTAGAAGCTCAAACTTGTGATACGCTTCTTCCTTCTCCATCTCGTGGATACCTTCTTCTGGAAGCTCGACATCTTCCACTTTCTCTTCCACAGATGGTGCAACGAGAAACATTCTGTATTTCATAATAGTGTATATTACGAATAGCCCAAATATGGAGAATGAAAGGGTAGTGAGCGGATATGTGTCTTGGTTCATCATTGCAGGTATAACGTAGGTGTACACGATTAAGATGAACATTATCAGAAATCCCACGATGGTAATTAAAATTTGATTTCTAACTAGTTTCATCTCTAGGCCTCTAAGCTTTAGTGCAAGTATGAATATCATAGTTAACGCTGCTACGAATGTCCAAGCGGTGAAGAACGCATGTATGGGTCCGGAATGCAACCCCCAGAGTGTAACTCCCAATGCAGTGTAGGATATCTGATGAATGACTATATCATTGAGCAAGCTGTTAAA
>JALULR010000151.1 GCA_027056155.1 DHVE2 group archaeon | reverse complement strand
GCTTATCTCGCTCTTTTTTTACGTTTCTATCCAGGATATCGAGCACGTCCCTAAACGCGCGGTAGAGGTTCCAGTCATAGCTCCTTGAAAAGAATACTTTTTTATCAGTAGTGAATTTAGCGCGAACACTGTACTTTACCTCATTGCCGCTTACATGGTGCTCATCTACATGGAACACCAAAAGCTGAGGCTTGAACTCCTTGAGCTTGTTGATTTTGTTTAAAAATCCCTCTACCATATCGTATATTACAGTGTAGGGCTCGGGGTCATCGATATCCAAGCCGGTTATTTGCACAAATACACCCTGTGCCTCGCCCTTGCTTATTATCGCATCCATAACATCGCGCTGCGAGATTACACCAATGGGTACATTTGCGTTGTCTATTACTGCGCATATAGACGAATGATATTTTATCATTAGCTCAACGGCTTCCTTTAATATTGCGTCCTCCTTAACATAAACTGGCGGGCTCATAACCTCCTTTACATATACTATCTTTTTCTCTTTCTCACCCGCTAGCTCGCCCAAGCTAGTGCGTTCCTTTGCACGCCATATAGCATGCGATATATCACGCATATGCACCACTCCGCTTAGATGCCTGTTGCTATCTACCACGGGCACGCTGAGCTCGCTTATTCTCCGCATCACATCTATTGCAGTATCCACGGGAGCATCTTCTTCAACTACACATGGCTCAGAAGTCATTACGTCTTCCACAGGCATATTAGCTACATCTTTAACCTTGGGCACTAACTTAAGCACATCGGTACGGGAAATTATGCCAACTACCTTATCTCTCACTACCACCGGAAGCGAGCGAAAACCAGCATTGACCATCTTTACAACAGCGTCGACTACGCTCTCCTCCGGGCTCACTACGGGCGGTTTAACCATAACATTTTCCACGTGGGAGTATAAAGATATGCTCTTTCTTCGAATTAGAGTTTTATAATTCACAATACCCAATAGCGTCCCTTTATCATCAGCTACCGGCAACTCATGAAAGCCATGCTCTTGCATCTTGCTTATTGCCTTAGATATAGTATCGCTAGGATGCGCAAATACCACATTCTTTACCATCACATCTTTAACCGCGGTGTCTTTTAGGTCCATGTTTTCACCCCGTTAGGTGTATACAAGGGAGAATAAATATTTTCCTCCCTCAAAATCTAGCATCGAACTGTGCGTAGTCCATGTCTTGCATCATACCTTCAAACTCAACCATATCATCGTACTCTTTTTTAAGAATCATGTAGTGGCCTTCTTCTATCTTTGCCATGTAAAGCATCATCTTTTTCATGTAATCATCGTCCACCAAATTAGCTATGCCCTCATAATACTCCTTAGCGCTAAGCTCTGCTTTCATAGACTCGCCCAACACCGTGCGTATGTCTGCAGTGGTGCCAAGCTCATGAAATATTTTAATCTCGGGAAATTCGGGCAAGAAATCTGGATTTTCAGGAACCACAATCTCTTTGCCCGGATACAACTTGCGGTATAGGTCTTCTAAAATTTCTTTATGTGCTACCTCTTCCTTTGAAAGCGCATCAAGTCTGTTTTTCAGAAAAGGGTTTTTGACCTTAGCTGCAGTCTCACTGTATACCCGTGCCGCCTCTATTTCGCTCTTTATACCTATCAGCAAAAGCTCTTCCAAATTGTATTTTTCCAAATTCATCATACTCACCTCATTCTTCATCTAGTTCCACAACCTCATTTGCTCCGTCCTCCATAGCCTCTACAATATTTGCATCGGTCCTGCGGAGCAACTCCAAAAACTCACCAAAATGCTCTTTCTCCTCATTTGCAATATCTAAAAATACTTTTTTCACGAGCTCGTTTTCGGCCTGCGCTGCAAGCTGTTCATAAAGGTTTATCGCGTCGAGCTCCGCAATTATGCCTATTCTCACCAACTCCACATCGGGCTGTTTCCCAGCCAAGCGCCGAAGCGCATTTATGTCAAAAGGTATCGTCGAAAGCATACCATTCACCCATAGGTTATCTTCATAGCATGATTTAACATTTTCTCCGCAGAGCCCTTGATGTGTAGTCCCAAAAAAATTTCCCATCTCTCAGAAATTGCAGAATTGGATGAAACTGACGAAAAAGAAAGTAAGATACATAGTGAGATGGAAAGAGAGAGGGAAGAGAAGCAGTGAGCTAGCGAGAGAGCTGAAAATAAGCAAGAGAAGAGTAAACCAGATATGGAAAGAATACAGGGAGAGCGGAGAGCTCCCGGAGATAGGA
>JALULR010000150.1 GCA_027056155.1 DHVE2 group archaeon | reverse complement strand
GTACTATAAGAAAATAATAGAGGTAAACCCAGATGATGCAGAAGCTTGGAATAACCTAGCTGTAAGCAAGGTCTTTCTTGAGGATTATGAGGATGCACTAAAATCTGCAGAGAAAGCAATATCTCTAGATAAGGAGTATGACAATGCATGGTACAATAAGGGTCTGGCACTTTACTACCTTGAAAGATATAAAGAGGCAATAAAGGCTTTTGACGAGAGTATAAAACTCTCTGATGACTCAGATGCATGGTATGCAAAGGGCATGTGCTATCTTGCCATGGACATGAAAGAGGAGGCTAAGAGGTATATTAAAGAGGCACTAAAGAGAAATCCAGATGATGAAGATGCAAAAGAGGCCTTAAAGGCGATAGAGAATGAGTGATACTGAGCCCAGCCCAGAAGAAGTAGAGGCAGCGGAGGGGGTAGCTAGACGAGCTATGCACATGTTCCCACCCGGTATACTGTGGAAGTTTATAGTAGTGGGTTTTATTGGTTTTTTTACACAGTATTTTGTTCTTATATATATCGGCCATAAGCTCGATGTGAATATCTCTGGGTGGCCATTCTGGGTATCCGTTGAGGCAGGAATAATAATCACATTTATTCTAAATGACCAGTGGGTATTTAAGACAGAGTACGAGAATTCAATATTAATGCGCTTTCTCAGTTACGAGGGTACTCTTATAATAGGTGCATTTTTTCAATGGATAATGTTCATACTATTTTTCAATTATATATTGTTCAAAGGCAACAGCTTTTGGGCAAATGCATGGGCAGTGTTCTTTGCCTCGATTTGGAACTATATCATAATGAAGAAATTCATCTTTAAAGGTGACGAAAATGAAGATCGCAATACTCGGGGCGGGAGCGCTGGGAAGCGTACTGGGAGCGATTCTATCAAAGGAGAATGATATTCTTCTTGTAACTCGGGGGAAGCATCTCAAAGCAATACATGAGCGAGGCCTTGTTGTGCAAGGTCAAACCTCAGGAACTTTTTATTTACCAGCAGAATCTAGTTATCCCGGCAATTATGACATAATAGTACTTACGGTAAAAGCGTATCAGACTTCAGAGGCTATTGAGAGCATATCTAAAGTGTATAATGGCGAGCCAATAATAACGTTTCAAAATGGAGTGGGCATTGTTGAAATTTTAAACGAGTTTGATGTTATACCCGGCGTGATTACGCATGGTGCAAATATTGTTGCTCCCGGGATAGTGAATCACGCAGGATACGGAGACACGTATATCGGAGAAATAGATGGAAAAATAAGTAATAGGGTTAGAGATATTGCTAAGTTATTTACTCGCTCTGGATTGAAAACCGAAGCAGTTAATGATATTATGAAACGGCGCTGGCTCAAGGCGGCGGTAAATGGTATTATAAACCCAATAACTGCAATAGCTAAGGTGAAAAATGGAGAGCTGCTAAATAATCCGCATCTTGTAGAAATTGCTAAATGCTTGGAGGGTGAGATATATTCATCTCTAAAAAACAAAGGATTTGTTGCCGATTTGCACTCTCTTGTGGAAGATGTAATTCTAAAAACTAAGGAAAATCGCTCGAGTATGCTTCAGGATATTGAACGAGGCAAGAGAACGGAGATAGATTATATTCTAAAACCGTTTGTTGGCGGTCCATGTAGCATGATGGTATATCACCTTGTGAAAGCAATAGAGCAGAAGGCGCAAATATGACTATTGAAAATGATATAAAATCCAAGTTGAAATATTGCGATCTTGTGCTTGTATGTCCTAATAGAATAGTATATAGTATTGCATTATTTCTCACGCGTTTGGTATTTCCAACTGTAGAGTATTCACCGATAGCACCTATCTTCGGGTATAATGGAGATATATATGGATTTGATAAGGACAAAAATCTCGCAGTAATTTTGATAAAGAGAAAATACACAAAAGCATGTGTTATGTTTAGAAAGGTGAAGTACGGACGCAATAGGTTTGATGATATCTTCCATGCTGTGCGTGTTATGGAAGCTGGCAAGCTGTTTATTAGATATGCTATTGCTAGCAGTATTGGTATTGTACTTAACATGCTTTTCTTTGTGTTATTCTATGGGGCCCTTGGAATAATGGACATATTTGCGCTCACAATTTCCATCGAATTAAGTATTATAATAACTTTTCTACTTAACAATTATTGGGTCTTTGCGCACAGGAAATACCACCGCTCTTTTTGGAGAAGATTTTTTGGATATCATGCTGTTCTATTTGTGGGTATGCTTATAAATCTTTTAGTATATTACATAG
>JALULR010000149.1:3546-9011 GCA_027056155.1 DHVE2 group archaeon | reverse complement strand
TACGAAGTGCCGTGCCATGTATGGCTTCAAACATAGCGTATCTTTTTCCGATGTTTGCGCTTCCCGCAGTGCCTACTCCACCCTGAATCTGCGCTGCTTCGTCGGTGAGTATATCACCGTATAGGTTTGGAAGCACCATTACATCAAACTGTGAGCGCCTAGCAGGGTCAATGAGCTTTGCGGTCATAATGTCAATAAACCAATCGTCCCATTCTATCTCGGGATAATCCTTTGCTACTTTCTCTGCAATATCCAAAAACAAGCCGTCTGTTTTCTTTACCACATTTGCCTTGGTTACAATAGTTACTTTTTTTCTGTGGTTTTTCTTGGCATAGTCAAAAGCAAGGCGAATTATGCGCTCGGCCCCGGGCTTGGTAATAACTTTAAAATCCATGGCTAGCTCATCGCCCACCATTACACCTTTGGAGCCAAGCATGTATGCGCCCTCTGTGTTTTCCCTGAAAAATACCCAGTCAATGCCCTGTTCCGGCACGCGCACAGGCCTAACATTGGCAAAAAGGTCAAGTGCTCGGCGTATTGCCACGTTTGCACTTTCTATGTTGGGCCACGGGTCTCCTTTCTTCGGCGTAGTTGTAGGGCCCTTGAGCAGTATATGGCATTTTTTGATTTCTTCTAGAACATCGTCTGGCACCGCTTGCATGTGCTTAACTCTGTTTTCGATTGTTAATCCATCTATCTTCCGAAACTCAAGCTTACCCTCTTCTAGCTTGTCCCTAAGCAAAAACTCGAGTACGCGCTGGGTCTGCTCTGTAATGTAGGGTCCAATTCCGTCGCCTCCAGCCACGCCTATTACTATCTTTGGCAAGCTTGCATAATCTATCCAGTCGCCCTCATTTTTTATTTTATTCACTCTTTCAAGCTGCTCTCTAAGCACATTCTCAAAGTGTTTTTTAGCCTCTGTGATATATTTTTCATAATCCATCAATACCACCTGCGTGCAATATTGAGTTTTGATTATTAAACTTACCGCCTCGCGGGGGCGAATAGAAATATATATGCGTAAATGCAAAATCACGCAGTCAAATGCTGAATTTAATAAACGATAAAGGCATCACACATGTATGAAAGCGAAGGCAGAATGCATACCTTGCGTACAGCGACAGATAATAAAAGCTGCGCAATTTTCAAATATTCAAGATGATGAAATAAAAGAAGTACTACGAAAGGTAATGCAAGCACTTTTGAAAGTTGATTGGAGCGCCACCCCGCCGCAACTTTCTCATGTGGCTCACAGAATCCTTAGAGAGTATGTAGGCGGAGACCCGTATGCTCAGGTTAAGAAAGATAGCAATGACCTAGCACTTTCGCTTTATCCTAAAATAGAGAGCATAGTAAACGAGAGTGATGACCCGCTGCGCACTGCTATACGGGTGGCAATTGCTGGCAATATAATAGATTTTGGAGCAATGCTAAATTTTAATTTGGAGCATACTATTAAAGATGTTCTTGCCAAGTCTTTTGCTTATGATGATTACGCTTTGTTTACACAGCAACTTGAAAAGGCAAGTAGTATACTGTATTTCTTTGATAATGCGGGAGAGATAGTGTTTGACAAGCTCCTAATCAAAAAAATCAAAGAGCGAAAAAAAGTGAAATTGACCGCCGTGGTGAAAGCGGGACCCATTATTAACGATGCTACGGAAGAGGACATTAGGTATGTGGGGCTGCACGAGTTAGTAGATGATATTCGCTATCTCTCAAATGGAGAAAAAGGATACGAAAGAAACTCGAAAGAAGTGGGAACTTGGATAAAAGAGCACGATTTAATTATTTCAAAAGGGCAGGGCAACTACGAAGGGCTTAGTGAATGGCAGGGCATATTCTACATGCTCATGGTCAAGTGCCCCGTAATTGCAGAGGCATTAAACGCAAAAATGGGGGATATTGTGCTTCTTTATAAATGAGCTATTTTGCTATTTTTACATTGTCCTGCGTATAATGTACTCTGCCATATCCTCTAAGATACGGCGATACTCCTCTGAGGAAATTTCGAGTTTTGCAAGAGCGCTCTTTCCCTTATTTACAAGCTCGGCTGCAAGAGCCTGCGAATATTCTAGGGACCCCGTTTTTTTCACAATATCCCTAACCTCTTGCAGTTGCTGGAGCGTTACTGCAGGATTTCCAAGTGCTGCGCCTATTACCTTGCGTTGGTTTTCGTTTCCGCGCTCCAACGCTTTTATTATCAAAAGCGTCTTTTTTCCTTCAGCGAGGTCGCTGGTCACTGGCTTGCCAATCTTTGCCTCATCTCCGAAAAGCCCGAGAATGTCATCTTGCAACTGAAACGCTATGCCTATAGGTATGGCAAAATCTCGAATTGCCATGGGCTCATTTCCTGCCAAAATAGCACCTAATGCGAGTGGTCCGTAGATGGTATAGTTTGCAGTCTTGTATTCATGGAGCAGCAGTAGGTCATTCTCTGAGAATGTATTTAGCACTCCAGAGTAGATATCTATCAATTGCCCATAGCCTGTGTACTCCATTATTCGCTCGAGCTCTCGCATGGCTTTTTCTTTTCTCTCAAGAGGAAATGTAGTATTCGATAGCATCTCAAACGCATATATATTTGCTAAATCCCCGGCAATGATTGCTGCATTTTCGCCAAATCTCTGCGGATTTCCCGGATACCCGTTGTGCAAATGCTCCTCCTCGTATATTTTGTGCACGGTATTTTTACCTCTCCTTAATTTGCTCTCGTCCATTATATCATCGTGAATCAGGAAATATGATTGCACAAGCTCCAGCGACGCCGCTGCCTTAATTATCTCATCTCCTTCTCCTCCGTACATGCGGTACCCGATGAGCATAAGAAGTGCTCGAATCCTCTTGCCCCCGCGGAGCGTATATTCTTCGATTGTTTCAACAGCTCGGAGTAGAAGCTCGTTATTTACCTCCTTTTTCTTGGCAATGAAGAATTTTCTAAGCTCTTCTTCCACCTTTTCCTTGTATTCTGCCATGAATGACTTGAGGTCCATCACATTCACCGAGTGCGTATTGTGTGCTGGGTTAAAAAGATTATGTGTCTATGAATTAAAAACTCGTCAGGGTTGCGAAGCATTTATTAATAACCCTAACATAGCATGGGTATGCACCCATGGGAGCAAATCCGCTTTGCCAAAGGCTATCTGCTGGGCGGCAAGAGAATCGCGCTGGCGGTCACCGGCAGCATCGCCGCGGTGGAGGCGGTGAAAATCGCGAGGGAATTGATCAGGCACGGCGCTGAAGTTTACCCATACATGACTAAAAGCGCACTAAAATTCATAGGCAAGGACGCCCTTCTTTTCGCCACTGGCCATGATCCTGTGGTGGAATTGACTGGGGGAGATGAGCATTTGGAAGATTTCGACGCCATCTTGGTTGCTCCCGCCACCGCGGATATTATTTCAAAGGCGGCCTGCGGCATAGCCGACGATGCGGTTAGCACCTTAATTTTAGGGAATTTGCGCGGGTGCATATTTGTTCCAGCGATGAATGCGAAAATGTACGAAAATCCGATTTTACGAGAGAACATGGAGAAATTGAAGAAGTACGCGGAGATTTTAGAGCCCAAGGAGGAAGAGGGCGAGCTGAAGGTTCCCTCTCGCGAGAGAATTGCGGCTGAGGTTATGCACGAGCTTGGCGAAAAACTCAAAGATAGAAAAATCCTGGTAATTGGCGGTGCGGGATACGAAAAAATAGATGATTTTAGAATAATCACTAATCTATCCACGGGAAGAACAGCGGTAGAGCTCGCAAAAATTGCTTACTATATGGGGGCAGATACTGATTTATATCTAGGCTTGCACCAGAGCGAGGTACCTGATTTCATAGCTGTGCATAATTTTACCACCTTGGAAAGTTTAATTGATGAAATTGACAGGATTATTTCCAGAGAATATGACGCGGTACTTGTGCCCGCTGCACTGCCTGATTTTAAGCCTGAGCACAAAGCTGGAAAAATTAGTTTTGGTACCTTTAGCGATATAGCATGGCAAGAGACTCCGAAGTTTCTAAAGAAATTAAGAGAGAAATACAAAGGTTACCTTGTAGGTTTCAAAGCAGACACCGATAATGAGCAGCTAATTTCAAAGGCCAGAGCGAGAATGAAAGAATACGGGCTAAATATGATTGTGGCCAATAATCTCAAAGAAGTGCATGCTAATAGCGCTACATGGCACATTCTAACAGATAATGAGATTGTAGTAAGCGGCACTAAACGCGAGCTTGCTACAAAGCTTATGGAGCTGGTTTCTGATGCGATTTAGGGCATACTCTCCGGGAAGCGTGACCCTATTTTTCCAAGTGGTGGATTCTGAAGTTCCATATTTGAAAGGCTCGAAGGGCGTGAGCGTGTGCATTGCGCCCGGGGCGTTAACTGAGCTTGAAGATGAAGGAAGTGATGTGTTTTTGAATGGAAAGGAAGTGAGCGGCGAGATTCAAAAATATATAGCACAGAAGTATGGATTTAAAGGCACAATAAAAACCACCACTTCTCTTCCAATATCTCAAGGATTTGGTATAAGCGGAGCTATAGCACTGAGCACGTCTCTAGCTATGGCAGCCAGATACAAAAAAACGTACTATTATGCGGTCAAAATTGCGCATGAAGCGGAGCTTTTTGCAGGTAGCGGGCTCGGTGATGTTGCTAGTGAGTACGAAGGAGGATTTACATTTCGCCGAAAGGCAGGCGTGCAACCGTACGGACATGTAGATAGGGTGCATTATCACGGCAAGATAAAAGTCGCTGTGTTTGGCGAAAAGATAGAAACAAAGAGCGTTTTAGAAAACGAAGAGCTAAAAAGGAAAATTAAAGAGGCCGGTGCAATAGCTATTAAGAACTTTGATGCAGCGCCTACATTTAGCAATGCATTAAAACTAGCCAGAGAGTTTTCCTTCTCACTGGGATTGATGAGTGCGGAGCTCGAGAAATTCTTAGGCTCTTGTCCAAATGCCACCATGGCCATGCTCGGTAATGCGGCAATTATTTTCGGTGATTGCAATGTTCCCTCCGATACTATGGTTTATGAGGCCACATTGGGCGGCCGAGCAAGTATTCTAGACTGATTCTCAAAACTGATTATTTCCTCAAATAATCGCCCGTAAGATTTTAAATATTCTAAACGCGACTGTCAATTATGATTAAGACAATGATGGTAATTCTCAACATAATTATCGCGTTACTGTTCTTCACAATAATTTACTCTGCTGCAAACATAAATGTAAATATCTCAATTAAAGATTCTGACTACAGAAGCATGCAGCTCCATGGCGATAACTTAACTGTTAGCGTTCCCGTTAAAATAGAAAATGAAGGTCTGTATCCTATAAAAGATGTGAATATTTTCATAAATATTACAAATCAAACTAACGAATTGTACAAGCATCATTTTGTCATAGATGAAATTTCCGCCTTGAGTTGCTACCAGCACTATTTCCAAGTGACAATAAATATAGTACAAATATACAAA
>JALULR010000149.1:0-3536 GCA_027056155.1 DHVE2 group archaeon | reverse complement strand
ATACAAAGAAGTTGGCTCGTATTACTTGTTTCACAAGGCTCAGCTTGAAGTTCATATTGCAGTTAATGCACATTACTGGCTTCTAGCAGAGTTCACTGCAAACTACACTAAAAAGATAAGCTGGAATCCTTTGCTATACACTTTCAACATATACGAAAACAAGATACATTTTAGTGATAATGGCATTGTGATACCTTACTTTATAAGCAAGCTACCCGTTGATACAAATGCAAGCATGGTACTTACCGTAGAAGATAGCCACGGGCCTTTTGCTTATTCAAGGAGCAAGGTGATATTTGATAAGCTAGCGTACATCAATGCCCGCATAATCCGTAATGTGAATTATCTAGTTACGCAGCAGGATACGTGGACCATAAACATAAGAGTAAATATAAACGGTGTGAGCTTCACAAAAACACTGCAATACACATGGCATGCACCACTTCGAGCTCTGAGCATTAAAGAGGAGTTAATTAACAACACACCGTATGCGGTGCTTGTGTTCAAAAACGGATACACTTCCTCGCTATCTTTTCAAATAAAAGACATTTTTAATAATAAAGATAACAGCCCAGTTGTGAGCTACGAAAACATATCACTGCCTGCGGGAAAATATGCAAATGTGCCTCTGTTTCCCCTCACAAGCACTCTTGAAAAAGCAGTAGTGGATATATTCGTGTCCAATCTCAATTTGAACAAAGAAATAATATTTGATGTGGGGGTGAGCGCATGAAGCGTGAGCTCGTTGCTGGTGTGTATTTCCTTATTTATGTGGGCATACCCACTGTGGCGCTACATTACATAACTCAAAAATATCCTGGCTTGATAAGCAATAATGCAATTACAATTACGATGCTCTTCCTCCTCACCCTTTTTTTATCTGCCACCGTAGCACTGTATATCCGCTATACTTCTATACCCACTGTGATATCTATAATAGCGACGATAATATATCTTAACCTTCTGTATTCCAGCATGAGTTTTACAGTTATAGGTGCAAATATATCTTTGAAAATGCAAAATTTGCTTTTAATTATCTACGCTCTTTTAACACTAAAAATAATCCTTGCAATATACTCTGACCTGAAACAAAAACATTTATCTTTGAGTACTACTACCCAATCATAATGGACGAGAAAGATGCCATTATAGGCGAGCTTTTTGAACATGATATTCTTGTCAGTCCTGATGTGATAAATTACATTATGGAGCGTGGCGGGCGCAAATACTTGCCCGAATTCATAAAAAAGTATGGGGAGTTTGGATATATAGAGCGGGAAGATTTAAGCGTAGATGGTAAAAAAATTAACGATGCTATTAAAAATATTCACTACGAGGAAAAAGAGAGTGACGGAGATATACAAGTCACAGTGCCAAAAAACCCCGGCTTCGACTGGGATTTCAAAATAATCATGAATGCTGATGCAAATATGCATGCTAGCGGAGGTACCGAGGATTTTCAAAAATTGTTTTTAGATAGATACGAAAAATTGCACAGACTCTTGAAATCAAGGGCTGCGCTTAGAGATGCAAGAAGTATTGAAAGGCTTGAGGGAGGCGACGCAAGTGCAATAGGCATGGTCTCAGATGTGCACCGCACCGCTTCTGGGCGAGTTGTGTTTACTTTAGAAGACCCCTCAGCACAGATAACTTGTATGTACTCCGGAGATAAAGTCATACTAAATGACGAGGTTATTGGAGTCAAAGGTCGCTATAATAAATCTCGAAATACTATGTATGTAAATGATATAATTCGCCCGGATATTGCGTGGCACAACCCCAACAGAAAAATTAAAGAAGATATAAGTGCAGCCATAATCTCGGACACGCATGTGGGAAGCAAGACATTTATAGAAAAGCGCTGGCTCAAGTTTATAAATTGGCTCAAAAGCGGAAAAGATGGTGCAGAATCCATAAGATATCTTATAATTGCGGGTGATTTAGTAGACGGCATCGGCGTTTATCCGCACCAAGAGGAGGAGCTAGAAATACTGGATATATTTGAGCAGTATCAGAAGCTTGCAGATTATCTATCCGAACTGCCTGATTACATAAAAATAATAACCATACCCGGAAACCACGACATAGTGCGCAATGCAGAGCCTCAGCCTGCACTGCCCAGAGAGATACAAGAGATGTTTACCAACACTGTGTTTCTGAGCAATCCGGCAATGTTCTCGCTTCACGGATACAAGTTTTTGGTGTATCACGGAGCAAGCTTAAACAACATAGTAGAGTTGATTCCCGGGCTAGATTATTTGAAAACCGGCAAAATGATGGAGTACATGCTCAAAGTTAGGCATCTATCTCCAGTGTACGGCGAGAAGGTGCCCATAGTGCCATTGCCCAGAGATTATCTCGTCATAGATCCCGCGCCAGATGTGTTTGTTACTGGCCATGTGCATACATTCTCGTACAATATTTACAAGGGTGTGCATTTGATTAACGCCTCAGCATGGCAAGAGCAGACTAAGTATCAAAAGATGATGAACTTCAATCCTGACCCGGGTAAGGTGGCAGTAATAAACTTTAAAAAAGATGAGGTTAAAGTGTGGGAATTTTAGAAAATTATGCGGTATATGTCTGATTTAGACGCTCTTGCCACAACCTCGTAAGGGCTCATAATTCTGCGAAATACAATTAATCGTGCCCGCTTTCCAAGCGCGTTGTCTTGCACGCCTAGAATTTTGCGGCCATTGAGCGTAGCCATCTTCAGTATTTCTTCTGCCGCGATATGCCTATAAAGTCGTGATATCCGATATGCAAACTCCATCTCTCTAAACATGCATGGCTCTGCAACCATACCGTTGTCCGTGCCAAGCGCAACAGTTATGCCTGCATCGATAAGCTGGGGTATATTTGGCATGGTGCCCCAAAACACATTTGCCCGTGGGGTAAGAACCACAGGTATGCCGTGAGATGCCACTTTGATTATATCTTCTTGCGCGGCCTCTAAAAAATGCACTATGAAATCCGGTTCTAGAGCTAATATTTTGTCAATATCTTCGCGATGGTCTTCCGAAGCATGGAGCGCAAAAATGGCGTTGTTAGAATGAGCAAGAATTGCCAAGCGTTTAACCTCAGTGTAGGGCACATCGGTTATGCTGCTTACTGATATGCCATGTGCATTTTTCCACAAGTTACCGCGCCCCAAGAGCACGCCGGATATTTTTCTCTCCGAGAGTAGCTCGGCTAGCATATTTACACCATGCTCGCCGCCTTCTCTGAAATCCACAAAATGCGATACACCGCACTGCTCCATAACATCAATAGCTCGGCGCATGCCCGCTTTGACCGCCTCGCTATTTTCCAATATTTTAAATTTTAAGCCATGCGGCCCAACCACCTGTTTAAGAGGCAGAGTTAGCTCATCGGAATAATAATAGTCACCTATGTGAGTGTGCATGTTTATGAAGGTAGGAATAACCGTGCCCTTGAAATCATAATCTCGCTTTTCAGCCCAGATGTTTTCTATAATGCCGTCTTTTATTTCTATTGTGCCTTTAAAGAAGCGGTCTTTGAGGAGTATGTTACCG
>JALULR010000148.1:800-2298 GCA_027056155.1 DHVE2 group archaeon | reverse complement strand
AAACTTGAAAAACACTTCCCCATGGCTTCTTCTCTTGCCCATATTTGCAGGTATAGCCCTAGCAATAGGCATGTACGCAATTAAGATTGCTTTATCAAATGGTCCTGCAGGGCCAACTGTTGCTATTACTGCCGCCAACGCGTTTCTCGTGGCTTTGCTTGCATATATATTTATTGGCGAAGAGCTCTCGCCCATGAAAATAGTTGGTATGCTAGTGATTTTCGCAGGAATCATATTGATGACCATATAATATCTCATTTACCTCGGAGTATGTGCCCGCGCAATGTAAATAAAGGAAAGGAAAAATAAGAGCGCTACTCAATGCTGCGCGGGTGCGCTAAATTATAATAGTACATCATCTTGCACGAGTGCTCCACCATGCTTGCGACCACATATGCCTCTTCGAGAATGCTTCCCCTCGCAAATACGCCATGAGAATAGACAACTGCAGCTTTTCTATCGCTCAGCGCCTTGGCAAGATTGTTTGCAAGTTTTTCAGTGCCTATGCCACCATCTACAATTGGAATATCGTGGAGAAAATAAGAGCCTTCAGAGTCAATTGGCGTTATTCTATCTTCTCCTCTATCCTTGTGTAAAAGAGATTCCACAACAGCGAATGGAGAATGATCGTGAATTACCGCGAGCGCCGATGTGTTTTTGTAAATTTCTCGATGCGCCGTAACCTCCGACGACGCGATTAAATCCAGCGAGGTGGGCTTGTAGATTGAAACTCGAACCACATCGTCCTTGGTTATCTCGTCAAGCATCGAGCCCGAGCGAGTTATGTACATGTAATCACCCACGCGCACGCTTATGTTTCCGAAATGCGAGCCTACGAGACCCTGCTCCACTAGCTTGCGACCGAATTTTGATATCTCTTGCCACATACCCCGGACATGGCCACGAGGGTTTTTAGTTTTTGGCTCATTGCAGAGTGTATGGAGAGTGCTAGTTAAGTATTAAATTGCTCACTCCAGCAGAAACACAGTACCGCAAATCCTGCATTTTCCAACTCTTTTTGCACACTGAAGATGATATGTAGCACCACATTTTGCGCATGTGACCATATCCGTGTCTTTGAATATTTTACCACGGCATAACGCGCATTTCTCTGTTCCCTCTGCTTTACTTAGCTCATATCCCTTTATATTTATGTCAAATTGGTATGACTTCGTGGTGATATTGCCACCTGGACCCTCATAGACAATGTCTATATTTATGATGCTATTGGGATCTCTTACCTCCGATACAACCTGTATAGGTACCTCACTCTCACCAACTATCTCGGGTATCTTTGCATTATAACTTAAAGCACCATGTATCTCCAATGTTATGTTTTTAGCACCGTATTTATCGGGATTCTTGAGTGCAATTTCCATCTTAATAGTCTTTGTCTCATCAACGCCCCAGTTATCCACTCTCGCTTCTATATTAGGCGTGAGCGAGTCCAGCATCACGCGTACATAATTTAGCACATCTCTTGCATCTTCTATCCGCC
>JALULR010000148.1:0-790 GCA_027056155.1 DHVE2 group archaeon | reverse complement strand
TAATAGTTCTCTAGTTCTCTAGTAATATCCCTTAGCTCTTGCTCTTCTTTCTCAGCTTGCGCGTCCATCTGAGTCAAAAATTCACCTAGCGAGTCTACATTATTCATGGGGTCTTTTCTAAACGTTTCTATGTATCGGCCTACCTCCTCATTTACACATCTTGGACATCTATCCCTTAAAGTAGATATGTAGTTTTCTACATAGCGTATAAGATGATGGGATAGTCTACTCCAAATATCCATTATTACATCAATATCCTCTGCAGATTCTATAGATTCGCCTATATTATGTATATCGTACCCTCGCTCTTCTAAAAGTTTCATCGCTTTTATGGTCTTCTCTTTAAGTGACTCAAATAGTTCAGCTTTGACTTTATCGAATTTAAATAAGAATTCATCTCTCAATTTTCTATATTTACAATAATTCTCTTCTTTTACAAGCTCACCTAAATCAAATAGCTCTATGCCCGACACACTAGCGTAGTTTTTCAATTTATTGTATTCGTTTTCTATTTTTCTATATATCAAGCTTTTTACCGCCATGTACAAAAGAGTGAAATCTTTAAGCTTTTCCCGCTCACCTTCAAATTCTAGTATCTTTTCTTTATGGTATGGAGGTAATAGATAATCTACGCATTGTATCTCCTCCCTCAGGCTCCACGCACGGGATACAGCAGTTCGATACAGCCTAGATAAGCTTGCCTCAGTATCCTTAATTTTTTGAATGCCGTCCATGTAATCTCCAGAATTAACCATTTTTCTAGATTCTTCTATATCTCTTTCAATAGCAG
>JALULR010000147.1 GCA_027056155.1 DHVE2 group archaeon | reverse complement strand
ATTGAGAGGTGATATTTTGGCAAAGATAAAAGCCGTCAATAAGATGAACGAGGCACTTTTTCAAAATGTGGTTAAAGCGAAATTAAAGGTTAAGATACCCAAGTATATGGCTAAAAAGAGCAGTGATATAACACCGATTCCTCCGCTGGAAAATCCAAATTACGAAACGGTGGAAGTTTATCCTGTGAATCCACCTTATGTTTACACGAGAATAATTTATAACAGGGAAGAGTACGAGTGGATTTACGAGCTCATAGAGCCACCTCTCAGTGATGAAGAAAAGGAGCTAATTAATGATATAAAGGACATGCTTCAGAGAACACTAACATACTCGTGGAAAATTATGAATACTCGCGATAAAGAGCAGTACCTTATAGAGTCCATAGAGAGCTTTCTAAGAAGCCGAGAGATGAAAGTGGATAGGATATCCAAGCAGAAGATTCTATATTATATCGTTAGAGATTATGTAGGCTATCAAAAGATAGATGGACTGCTCAAAGATGAGTATGTGGAAGATATATCGTGCGACGGTGTGGGCGTGCCTGTGTATGTTTACCATAAAAAATACATGTCTCTAAAAACAAAGGTCATGTATGATGACGATGACGAACTGAATTCTTTTATTGTGTATCTATCCCAAAAATGCGGAAGACAAATTTCTGTGGCAGAGCCCATACTTGATGGTACTTCCTTTGAAGGGCACCGCGTTCAAGCCACCTACGGCCGCGAGATTACCACAAGGGGTGGTACATTTACCATAAGAAGGTACAAAGAAAAACCGTTTACTCCTACAGAGCTAGTGCTATACGGCACCGCCTCACCGGAGATGGTTGCTTATATGTGGCTAATGGTAGAGCAAGGCGAGAGCGCTATAGTTATAGGGGGCCCTGCATCGGGAAAGACCTCCACGCTTAATGCATACACTATGTTTGTGCCTCCCGGGGCGAAGATTGTAAGCATGGAAGATACAAGAGAGATTAACCTGCCACATCAAAACTGGATTCCGGGTACTACCAGAAGCGGAACCGGCGAGAAGGGATTATCGGGGAAAGCTGCGGGCGAGATTGATATGTATGATTTGGTAAGGGCTGCGTTGAGGCAGAGACCTAACTATATTATAGTGGGAGAAGTTAGAGGTAAAGAAACCTATACTATGTTTCAAGCTATGGCAACGGGACATACAACCTACTCGACTATGCACGCAGACTCAATAATATCGATGATACACCGCCTTGAGAACCCGCCTATTAGCTGCCCGAGAATTCTAATGACTGCGTTAAACGATGTGATTATTCAGAAAAGCGTTAGACTCAAAGATGAGCTAGCTAGGAGAATTACCCAAATCGTGGAGATAGTGGGTTTTGAGCCTGAAACAAATGAGCTTATTACCAATGTGGTATTTGAGTGGGACTCTGATAAGGATTATCACAGATACAAGGGACATAGCTATTTGTTTGATAAGATTATGACTATGAAAAATCTCACCCACGATGAGATGATGGAAGAATTTGAGAGAAGAACGGATATTGTGAGATTTTGGGTTAAAAAGCATTATGTTGATTATAGGGATATATGGCATGATATTGCAGACTACTACAAAGACCCGCTAGGCACTGCTGAAAGGGTTCGCAAGGAGCTCAAGGAGGTGAAGGAATGAGTATTTTTGCAAAGATGTTTTCCAAGTATGCTCCCAAGCCCGCGGAGGGAGTGCAATATAAAATAAAGCTTCCAAAAGGTAGCCTTCCATCATACATCTCGCTTACACCATTCTATCGAATGGCATGGAAAGTAATGGGAGGTATGGCAACAAAAAACATAAAAAACAAAAAATATGCAAAGCTTGAATCGGACTTGATTAAGGCGCATATACTTGTTCGTCCTCAAGAATATCTTGCATTCGTATATTTCTCATCGTTATTGGCGGGCATAGGCGGTGCAGTGGGTGGTGCAGTGATAATAGCTCTTGCTTTGCTGGAAACTACTGGAATCACAGAGATATTTTTAGCTTTGATGGGCGTTGCGATAGCGATACTTCCTGCAATTGCCATATACATGATTTTGCCTTCTTCGCCAGCATCGAAAGCAAAAAAGCGAGCAAAGGATATAGACTCGCATCTTGCAGCAGCGATGGACTTCATAGCTTCTCTATCTTCGGCAGATGTTACTACCGCAACTATATTTAAGGAAATTGCAACAAGAGAAGAATACGGTGAAATTGCAAAAGAAGGAGAATGGATTACAAGAGATACCGAGCTGCTCGGAAAAGATATACTCACTGCCATAGCAGATGCATCTAAGAGAAGCCCTTCAACAAAGTGGCAAGAGTTCCTGCAGGGCGTAATTACTACAGCGACATCGGGCGGTAGATTAAAACCGTTTTTCCTTACGAAGGCAGATGAATACGAAAAAGAGGAGAAAATTAATCTAAGAAAGAAGATGGAAAACATGGGCATGTTTGCAGAGATTTACGTGACTGTGGGTGTGGCATTTCCTCTGTTCCTTGTGGTTATCCTTGCTATCATGGCTTTAATTAATGCGTCAAGCAGCGCGATGGTAGTTATGGTATTGGAAATAACGGTGCTTGTGATGATACCAATGATAATTTTCGTGTTTGCTTACTTTATATACAGTACTAGCAAGGAGGTGGGCTAATTGCCTGAAAAAGAAAAGACTGCACATGAGAAAAAAGCCGAGCTCGTTACTTATGCATCGATGGGTGCAGGCGGAGCAATAATGGCACTTGGTATTGGTATGTACTTTATGAACATGACATTGGGTGGTATGGTTACATACCTTGATATGGTGATTATTGGTCTGTCCATTCTTTTAGCTGTGCCCGGTATATATGATATGATGTACAATAGAAGAATTAAAAAAATAGAAGAGCGCTTGCCCGATTTCTTGAGAGACTTAGCAGAGGCAGGCAGGTTCGGTATGACTTTAGCCGAGGCAATTGTTGTTGCGTCGTCGGGGCGTTACGGCGCACTTACTGATGAAATTAAGAGAATGGCCGCTAAAATTCAGTGGGGTGTGCCCGTTAATGAAGCGCTGGAGGATTTCACGCAGCGAGTAAATACCCCTCTGGTGAATAGGATGGTTGCTATAATTGTAAAGGCAAACGAAGCGGGCGGTAATGTAGCAGATGTGTTAGGTATGGTGGCGCACTCTGCAAGAGAGACCCAGCTAATGGAGAAAGAAAGAGCAATAGAGATGTCTACCTATGGCTTTGTGCTCGTGACCTCTTTCTTTGTGTTCTTAGCGACAATAATCATTTTAAATACTTCGTTCTTGCCGCAGATGGCAAAGGCAGGTAAAGCGGTGGAAGAGAGTCTTGCAAAGACCACAATGACAAATATACCTGTAAAGATATCATATCAGAGCATACCTACCATTAAGTTTATGTTCGTTATATCTGTGATAATGCACGGAGTTGGTGATGGAATAATGATGGGCATTTTAAAAGACGGAAAGCTGAAAGGTGGCATGTTCTATGGATTTGCGCTTCTCATTTCCGGATATTTAATACTCCGTATGACGGGAGCAATGTGAGGTGAAAAAATATGGGTTCATCAAGCAAGCCAAAGTCAAAAGTCAAATTGTATAATGCTTTAAAACCGGTTATAGGTGCAAAGAACCTCAGAATTAAGCCACCCGTAGAGCATAGGAGCGAAGATGTTCGTGGTGTGACACCCATTCCAAAAATAAAGCAACCTCATCTTAGAGAGATAGAAGTAAATCCTGTAGAAGAGCCCTACTCTTTTGTAAGAATATTATACGACAACATAAACAGTGAATACATATACGAAATTATAGAGCCGCCACTAACTAAAGAAGATAAAGAGCTAATAGAAAAGCTAAAAGACGAGCTTAGAGATAGGTTTGAGATGAAAGAATTTGAGACCCCAGAAGAGCGAAAAGAGTATCTATTTAAGATGGCAGATGAAGTAATGCGAGATATGAACATTACCTTAGATGCCGTCACAGATGCAAGAATAAAGTACTATCTTAACCGCGATTTTCTGGGCTATGGGGTTGTGCAAGTGCCTATGATTGACTCACAGGTGGAAGATATCTCTTGCGATGGTACAAATATTCCTATATACATATACCATAGAATGTATGGCTCTATAAAATCAAACCTCAAATTTGAGAAGGACGATGTACTGGATCATTATGTAACATGGATTGTCCAGAAATCCGGTAGGCATATTTCCATATCTAGTCCGATGGTAGATGCAACACTTCCAGATGGCTCTAGATTGCAGGCTACTCTTGGCACTTACGTGACAAAGAGAGGCTCATCTTTCACGATTAGAAGATTTAAGCCTAATCCGTTTACTCCTATTGACCTTGTGAGATTCAAGACAATGAGCAAAGAGATGATGGCGTATCTTTGGTTAATGGTAGAGAATGGTATGAGCATGATTGTGTGCGGAGGCACAGCTAGCGGGAAAACCACAACGCTAAACGCAATACTTCTATTTATTCCTCCAAACATGAAAATTGTGAGCATAGAGGATACCCGTGAGCTTAACCTTCCTCATGAAAACTGGATTCCTTCACTTGTTAGAGAGGGTGTAGGCGAGCCAAACCCGGTAACTGGAAAGAAGCCCGGAGAGATAGACATGTTCGATCTGCTCAAAGCAGCACTGAGGCAGAGACCACAGTACATAATGGTGGGAGAGGTAAGAGGCGCCGAGGCATATACTGTATTCCAAGCTATGGCTACAGGAAAGACATGCTATACTACGTTCCACGCAGAAGATGTGAAATCGATGGTTCATAGATTTGAAAATGCACCAATTAATCTTCCTCGCGCGCTGATTACTGCACTTAATGTGGTGCTAATGCAGGCGCAAGTGAAGGTAGGAACAACCATGACAAGACGCACAAAATCTATAACTGAGATAGTGGGGTTGGACCCTGAGACTGATGAGATAATAACTAATAACGCATACACATGGAACCCGGCAGATGATAGCTTTAACTTTAGTGGGCATAGCTATGTCTACGAGAAAATAGCCACTTTAAAGGGCTGGAGTCAGCGGCGTATGGAGCTAGAAGTAAAGAGAAGGGAAAAGATGCTCACTTACATGGAAAAGCTAGGTGTGAGATATTACAGAGATGTGGCAAGAGTTGTGTCAGCGTACTACAAGAATCCCGAGGAGGTTATGAAGCGAGTAAATGAAGTGCTCGGTGAGGAATAAACACACTCTTCTAATTTTTATATATTTTCAAAGTAGGGAATAGAAAACTTTAATTTTGTGGATTGCAATTCACGGTTATGCAGATGGAAGTAATCGATGTAGATAAGCCAGAACCCGAGATAAATGTTATAATCGGATATACACACTTTATAAAGAGCGTAGAAGACATATACGAAGCACTAGTAACTAGTGTACCTGACATAAAGTTTGGATTGGCATTTTGCGAGGCTTCTGGAGCGCGGTTAATAAGATACGAAGGCACAGATGACGAGCTTGTGCGCTATGCAATAAAAAACTGTGAAAAGCTTGGAGCTGGACATGCGTTCATAGTACTGTTGAGAAATGCATATCCTATAAACGTGATTAACGCCTTAAAAAATGTACAGGAAATCACGAGAATACTGGTTGCAAGCGCAAATCCTATACAGCTAGTAGTGGGTGTTACAGAGCAGGGTAGAGGCATACTTGGAGCCATAGACGGCTTTCCGCCCCTTGGCGTGGAAGACGAATCTAGCAAAGGAGAGCGAAAAGCATTTCTAAGAAAGATAGGGTATAAACTATGAATCTTTATGACATAGAATCTGAGTACTACGACCTGTTTTATTTTTCGTATAAGAAGGATATCAATATTTACAGAGAGTTCTTGTGTCCAAAGGTATTGGAGCTATTCACGGGCACAGGGCGTATTTTATATTATCTAAATCCAGAATATGGAGTTGGTATAGATATAAACGAGAATATGCTTAAAAGAGCACGAGAAAATATAAATGAAAAAGGAATAAAATTTGTAAAAGCAGATGCACGATATTTTGATTTAAAAGAGCAGTTTTGCTTGATAATAATTGGCCTTAATTCTCTAATGATGTTTCCGAGGGAAGAGAGAATAAAAATTCTCAGTTCTGCGGCAAAGCATCTAACTAAAGAGGGGCGCATTGTGGTAGACTTGCTAAATCCATACATGATGGTTGAGGGAATAGTGCATCACGGAGATACAGTTGAGTACGAAGGCGTGTATTATTCAAGGTTCTTCGTGCCACGCTGGAAAGAAGACCATTGGGAGATTCTGTATTTTTATGATATTGTAAGAGACGAGGTGGTTAGAAGAAAGCACGCTAGTTTGGATTTATATCCAGTATATGTGGAGCATTTAGAAGATGAAGCTAAGACTGCCGGGTTAGTCATCGAGCGTATGTATGGGGATTATGACTTGTCAGAATACGAGGATGAAAGCAATAGAATCATAGCAATTATGAGGCGAGCTGATGATTGAGGCGCTGTATGAATATAAAAAGGGCATAGCTATCGATATAGAAGTCTCACCAAACTCAAAAATTGAAGCCATTAAGGGATACAATCCTTGGCGGAAAAGATTGATAGTTGCTATGAAAGAAAAACCCGAAAAATTCAAGGTAAACAAAGAGCTTATTGCCTTTTTTTCATCGCTTTTAGATGTGTCTCAAGACAAAGTGCATATAATATTAGGGGAGAAAAATCCTCATAAGACAATATATATTGAAGGTGTGAGCATAGATGCTGCGAGAGATGCTATCTCCAAAAGAACTGGAAATATTTGAAGTGTTAGTTAATGAGCTTAAAGAGCTCAATAAAAAAGTTCCAATAATTGTAGAGGGAAGCCATGATATTAAAGTGCTTAGGGATTTAGGTATAGCTGGCACAATAATAAAGTTAAATAATGGAATGTCTCTATTGCGATTTTCTGAGTACATAGCTGATAATTATGGCGAAGTAATACTGCTATTAGATTGGGACAGCAAAGGTAAAGAACTTACTTCAAAGATATCGGCTCTTCTTGAAGAGCAAGGTATAGTATGCCACTTGGAGTTTATAAACACTTTGAAGAAGATTGTGCCACATATAAGAACGGTGGAATCCCTAATCTTATAATTAATCGTTTATTGACGAATTGAAAAACGATAAAGGATAAATACTTGTTTCTATTAGAGGGATACAGGTGAGAAAATGGTAGGTATTGTGACTTATGGGAGTTATGTACCCATTTACAGAATAAAGACTGCGGAGATTGCTAGGATGTGGGGCGACAAGCCCGAGCACCCTGAAAAGGGTCTCGGCCTTTTGGCTAAGTCAGTGCCCGGATACGACGAAGACGCCGCAACCATCGCTGTGGAGGCGCTTCGCAACGCGCTCAAGAGAAAGAACATACCCGGCGAAAAGCTTGGTGCGATTTTTGTGGGAAGCGAATCGCATCCTTATGCGGTTAAACCAACTGCCTCGCTCATTGCTGAGGTGGTTGGTGCGTATAAAGCGCATGCCGCAGACCTCGAATTCGCATGCAAAGCTGGAACCGCGGCGATGCAGAACGTGTACGCCATGGTCAAGGCGGGAATGATTGATTACGGCATAGCAATAGGGACGGACACCTCGCAAGGGCAGCCGGGAGATGCGCTGGATTATTCCGCCTCCGCTGGCGGAACCGCGTACATAATCGGAAAAGAGGACGTAATTGCGGATATCAATCACACAGTTTCGTTCGTGACGGATACCCCAGATTTCTGGCGCCGTGAGGGTCAAAGATATCCGTCGCACGGAGGGAGGTTCACAGGAGAGCCCGCATATTATAGGCATGTAATGTCCTCTGCAAAGATGCTCATGGAAGAAGTGGGTTCTAAACCGGAGGATTATGATTATGTAGTGTTTCACCAGCCCAACGGCAAGTTCCCGTACCGCGTTGGAAAGAGATTGGGATTCACGAAGGAGCAGATAAAGCCCGGACTCATATCCCCCTACATAGGCAACACATACTCCGGAGGAACGCCCACGGGATTGAGCGCTGTTCTGGATATTGCAAAGCCCGGCGATAGAATAATCGCTGTGTCATTTGGAAGCGGAGCCGGGAGCGATGCATTTGATATCACTGTGACCGATAAAATGGATTCCTACAATAGAGACGCGGCTCCGAAGGTAATGGACATGGTGAACAGAGCGGAGTACATAGATTATGCCACGTACTTGAAATTCAGAAGGATGATTGTGGAGGTGGATTAAATGAGAGAAGTTGCAATAATTGGTGCCGGCGAGACCAAGTACGGAGAGCACTGGGACAAGAGTCTTAGGAATTTAGCGGTTGAAGCCGGCTTGAAGGCCATAGAAGATGCAAACATTGGCGCGGAGGATATCCAAGCCATATTCGGTGGAAATATGAGTGCTGGAAGCTTTGTAGGTCAGGACCATGTGGGTGCATTGATTGCCGATTTTGCTGGATTGGCTGAACACAATGTACCTGCGATAAGGGTTGAATCTGCCTGCGCAAGCGGTGCTGCCGCTCTTCATTCAGGATACATGGCGGTTGCCTCTGGGCTCTACGATATCGTTTTGGTTGGCGGTGTGGAAAAGATGACGGACCTGCAGGGAGATATGGTAACGGATATTCTTGCAGGCGCAGCTGATAGGGAATGGGAAGTGTTCTTTGGAGCCACATTCCCGGCGCTGGGCGCCATGATGGCACGCCGCTACATGCACGAGTACGGGCTTACGAGGGAGCAGATGGCCCTTCTTCCGGTGATTGCTCATAAGCACGGTGCGATGAATCCAGATGCCCATTTCCAGAGGGAAGTGACTGTAGAGCAGGTTCTAAATGCCCCCATGGTAGCAGATCCATTGACCATAATGAACTGCTCACCGGTGAGCGACGGCGGAGCTGCTCTAGTTCTAGCATCTGCAGATATAGCCAGAAAATACACCGATTCACCCATAAAGATAAGCGCATCGGTTGCCGCAAACGATTACATCTCTTTGCATGAGAGAGAGTCTCAAACGGTTTACAAATCCACAGTGAAAGCGAGTAAAAAAGCTTACAAGATTTCAAAGAAAGACCCGAAGGATATTGAC
>JALULR010000146.1 GCA_027056155.1 DHVE2 group archaeon | reverse complement strand
TTATTGCACTTACCTGACCAGACGCTTGCTGTTGCTTCTTACGGAATAGGAAATCGCATTGTAAATATAATGTTTGTAATTGTAAATGGTCTTGCATCTTCACTCGGCATCATGCTCGGGCAAGCACTAGGCGCTAATAAAATAGACAGAGTTTCGAGAATTGGCTGGACTGGCATGCACCTTATGTTCTATCTCTTGCTCATTTCTGCAGGGATAATATACGCGTTTAGAGACCCCATTGTGCGGTTTTTCATACCTGATAATCCAGATGTCATCGACGGTGCAAAAACATTTCTATCCATAGTGCTCCTCGGCATACCGTACTTTGGACTGTTTCGTGTTGAAAACTCGCTACTGGTGGGCTCTGGGCACACAATGCAAAGCATGGTTGTTAGCGTAGTCAGACTTTGGGGCATACGTTTGCCGCTTGCGTTCTACCTGGCATTCGTGGTTGGCTGGCATTCAACAGGAGTATGGTTTGCCATGGCAATATCAAACATGCTCTCAGCGGGAGTCGGTGGCATATTCTACTTCAAAGGAGATTGGAAAAAGCGGATAATAAAAACTAAACCAAAAACTCCAGTGAAGATTTCTGCACAATAATATTTCTCTTTACTCTTATAATTCCTTCTGACATGTATACCGAGGGTACAATAGTGCCAAGCATGTTCTCTTCTAGAATGCAATCTTCCGGTGCAAAGGGCTGGTAAAATCCTCCCGAGGGCACAACGCTGTAATGCGGAAAATTGCCCACTTTGCGTATTATTTTGTCTAAATCATCGCAAGGCATACCCGCTCCAACTCTACCTATTTTACTGTACATATCATTTATACGCTCAAGGGCATCAAGCCAGTCTTTGCGCTCTTCTGTAAATATCACCCGCGAAAAATTAAGAGGATATCCGTTTAGCGATGGTGAAGAATCCACATATAATATCATACCCGCCTCTAAAACTCCATCAGTGCTCGGATAAATATGCAAACTATTCTTGCCGATGGATATTATTGAGGGATACGAAAATTCTTCAATGCCCTCTTTCAAAAGCTCACAATCTAGAATTGCTTTGATTTCCTTAGCCGCCATTCCAAGCTCAATATGCTCCCAAAACCGCTGAAGCGCCACCTCAATTTTTTTGCTTTCTTCCCGAATTAATTCTAGCTCCTCGCAAAATGGTTTTCTAAGCGCTTTTTTTAGTATGTCCTCGCCTATTCTAAACTTGAAATTTATGTTTTTGAGTTTTGCACTGGGGCTTACATTATACTCACCCTTTATCTTCGGCGTCTCATATACTACATCGTAGCCTTCTTCGAGCTCCTCTTCAATTTGCTGCTCCATTAGTTTAGGAGCGTAGAGCACTATATCGTCTCCATCAATAATTAAATGAGAAAACGCGCGGGTGCTTACTAGCTTACTTATTTCGTAGTCGTCCGGAAAGAACACAAATTTCCCGTAAGATGCAATTAGCTTAGCGCGCATCTCTCTGAAATTCATGCAACACACCTCTGCAAATTTTCAAGTCTTTAATCAGCTCCGAAGTTGGATTGTATATCTTCAAATTCTCATTAAAATAATCATCAGAGCTTTTTCCACGCCATTCACCAAGCACTAGCGTGTCCTTGATTTTCACTGCTCCAAAAACTAGGGCTAGGTCATAGATTAGGTTTGGTATGAGCTTTAAATCGATATCATCATACGCATTACTCAAAGAATGTGGCAGCTTAAAATAAATAGAGCTTAATTGCTCTGCCTGAGCGTGAAATACCATGTCTTTGTCTGCAGTTAGCATGACCACATCAACGTTAATCTCATCTGAAAAGCTTCGGTATTGCCTCACAATTTCCCTATCACGTACCTCTTTATCCTTAGTGGTAGTCTCACCTTCAATGCGAAACGCGTCGAGCACATTGGATATATAGTATATTTCGTTCATTGCATTTTTCGCTTTGCGAGCGTCTTTAGAGCTTGCATTTGCAAACTCATTTACAATGCTCTTATACGGCAAATGCTCGAATTCCCAGATGCTGCGCGATGAATATTTATCATGGATTCTCAAGTCTATCTCTTCCACCACTATGCTACTAAGCACATACTTAAAATGGTTCATATATCTACGTGATACAACTCTATAATACGCAATGTTTGTGTCTATGCCGATAAACACAGGTTTTACATATATGGTTCTGTCGCTAACCGCTCTTCTAAGCAACTCAAAGTTCTCTTTTATTTCCTCTTGATTCTCGAAGTTTAATAGCCCTGAGGATAGAAACACATCTAGCAAGTCATGATGGTCGGGCAGCTC
>JALULR010000145.1 GCA_027056155.1 DHVE2 group archaeon | reverse complement strand
GAAATACACAGTAGAAACTAAAAAATCACTCCCAAAGCTAAAATCAGAGATCATATAAGAAAGTACAGGAACTAGAAAAATAATCAATATAAGCGAAATTATCATGGGAAATTGCGATGGGTGTTCGTAATACATAATTTTTTCATTTGCGGGTATATACTCTTTTAGAAATGTATTGCCAGGTGGCATCGCTTTGGGTACTGAAAGTGGTTTTATTGCTATATTTTTTCTATAATCTTTGCTATTTTCATATTCAATCTTTAGTAAAGGAGTGTCGTCATCAAACCTAAATCCGCAATACGGGCATGATTTGGAGTTTGCAGGAATTTCTCTTCCACAGTTTGGGCATATTGCCGTATCGGTGAGCTCCGCACCGCAGTACGGGCAAATTTTAGAATCTGCAGGTATCAAACGCCCGCAATTGCCGCACACTACCATATCTGGGTTGAGCTGTGCTCCACAGTACGGGCAAACAAGGGCATCATCGGGTACTTCACGGTGACAATGAGGACATACAGCCATGCCTGCTACATGGTACTTTTATCATATTATCTTTTACATTATCAATGGCGGAGATGAACAAATATGATGTTTTCTAAACTTAATACCCTGAGTGACTGTTCCGAAGTATGCTCTATTCTGTTTTTGTGAGAACTAGCTCTTTCCGAAAAGCCAAAATATGCAAATTCTAATTCATACGCATGGCTATTCCTGACTCGCTAGTTGCTAAAATGCTCGAATCTCGTAAAATCGGTGTGCTCACCGGCGCGGGCATAAGCGCTGAGAGCGGTGTACCTACTTTCCGCGGCAGGGGCGGACTGTGGGCTGGCTATCCAGTGGAGAAGGTGGCTACCGTGGAGGGTTTTGATGAGAACCCAGAGCTTGTGTGGCGCTTCTATGATGAGCGCAGGCAAAACCTTGCAAAAGTGAAACCCAATAAAGCACATTATATACTTGCCGAGCTTGAAAAATATTACGATTTTTGGGTAATAACTCAGAACATTGATGGCTTGCACACCCTTGCGGGAAGCAAAAATGTTGTTGAGCTGCATGGAAACATTTGGAATGTAAAATGCACCATCTGCTCTTATAGGGGAATGAATAGAGAAGTGCCCCTTTCTAAAATTCCGCCACAGTGCCCAAACTGCGGGGCTATATTGCGCCCTGATGTTGTGTGGTTTGGCGAGCCGATTCACGATAGCGAAAAGGCATTTGAGATAGCAAAGAGCTCAGAGTTATTCTTTGTAATAGGTACCTCTGCTCAAGTGTATCCTGCTGCCTCGCTGCCTTTTATAGCGAAAGATTACGGTGCAGTAATTGTTGAAATCAATCCCGAGCCTACGCCAGTAAGCGTAATTGCAGAATATGTGTTTAGAGCGCCAGCTACTCAAACTCTAGAGTCTCTTTTTCAAAAGCTGCAAGAACCATTGCAAACAAGATAAGCAATGCACCAATTATGCCAATTACCCCGGGATATTCCCCGAGAAATATGTAGGAAAATATCCCTGCAAACACGGGCTCGGTTGTAAATATTATAGCTGCCCTAGAGGGAGATATGTGTTTTTGTGAATGTACTTGTACCAATATGCCAATAGCAGATGCGAATATTGCGGTAAACAGTACTCCAAATGCCAATATGGGGCTAGGCATCATTTTGAAGCCTCCACTGCCCCAGAAAATTGATGAAAACAAAAACACGAAGAACAGTTGCATTATTGTAAGCGTAGCTGCATCGTACTCTCTACTGTACTTGCCAATTAGAGACACATGAACTCCGTATGCGATGGCGCATAGTAGCTCTAAACCATCGCCAACATTGAACTTGGACATGCCGGATATAAAATACAGCCCAATTGTAGACAATAAAAGCGCGACAAAAACTTTCCAAGTTATTTTCTCTTTCACGATAAAATACGCAAATATGGGTGTAAATACCACGTATAGTCCCGTGATAAACCCGGCATTGGAAGATGTGGTGTATTTTAGTCCCACAGTTTGAAACGCGTATCCTAAAAACAGAAATATGCCTAGCACAAACGAGGCTTTGATAGCCACGCTATTTTCCCGTAAATTCTTAAAATAAATAATAATCAGGAGTAGAGAAGCGATAAGAAATCTAAGGGTTAAAAACCCAAACGGCGAGATATACTCCAGAGAGGCTTTTACCAGTGGAAACGTACCGCCCCAGATAATAGATACGGAGATTAATCCGAGAATGTACTTTAGATTTTGCACGGGCGGGAATATGAAAACATTTATAAAGGAAATGCCTATTGCAGTCTGCAAATGCGGGGGATTCAAAATGAAGAAGGAGAACCCTGAACTAATCGAACTCATACGAGAACTCAAAGTTAAGGCGAGAGAGAATAATGCGAGGATTT
Organism: DHVE2 group archaeon; assembly: GCA_027056155.1. Lineage (GTDB taxonomy): Archaea > Thermoplasmatota > Thermoplasmata > Thermoplasmatales > Aciduliprofundaceae > JAADDK01. The sequence goes on along the minus strand of JALULR010000145.1, from coordinate 6,699 downwards.
GGAGAGATATAGCCACGCGGTTAGAGGCACCTACGCGCAATCACTCTGAGGTAAATGTAAGTAAGCTTCAGCGCTATGCAAATGATGGTGAGTACATAGTAGTGCCCGGCAAGCTTTTGGGCTCAGGCACAATTGATAAGAAACTAACCGTTGCTGCTTGGAAATTTTCAAAGAAGGCGGAAGAGAAGATAACCAAAGCTGGTGGCAGAGTTATAAGTATATCCGATATGATTCGCGAAAACCCAAAAGGTTCAAATATAAGGATTATGGGGTGATTAGCAATGAAAATAATCGATGCAAGTAATATGGTGCTTGGGCGCCTTGCTAGCAATATCGCAAAGGATTTGCTAGAGGGTGAAGAAATAGTAGTAATAAATGCTGAGAAAGCGGTGATATTGGGTAACAAAAGTGACATAATTAGCAAGTATTCACAAAGAAGAGAGATAGGAAGTGTTAGAAAAGGCCCGTACTATCCTAAATCGCCAGATCGCATTCTCCGTAGAACTGTAAGAGGCATGCTTCCCATGAAGAAATCTAAGGGTGTAGATGCGTATAGAAGATTAAAGGTGTATATGGGTGTGCCAAGAGAGATTGGCGCTAATAATTTTGAGGTTTATGAAGATGCAAAAAACACCAAGCTAAAGGGATATACAACCCTTCGTGAGCTCTCTGCACAGCTTGGTGCTAAGCTGAGGTGATATGATGAAAGTTGCAATAGCAAGTGGTAAGAGAAAAACCGCGGTGGCTCGTGCCGTAGTGAAAGATGGCAAGGGCAGATTTAGAATAAACCACATGCCCTTCGAGATTTACGAGCCTGAGGTTGCAAGGCTCTCCGTTCTAGAGCCGGTATCTCTAATTGCAGATAAATCAAAAAATGTGGATATAGATGTGAAAGTTAGAGGTGGTGGAGTAGTGGGTCAGGCCGAAGCCGCCCGCACAGCGGTAGCTCGGGCACTTTTAAAATACTTTGACGACCCCAGCGTAGAAGCTCTATTCAAAGAATATGACAGAACCTTGCTGGTAAATGATGTGCGCCGCAAGCTTCCAAAGTTGCCCCTTGGAAGAGGCGCGAGAAAGCGCAGGCAAAAATCGTACAGGTGATTTACATGATAATCCCTGTGCGCTGTTTTTCTTGCGGAAGAGTAATTGCCTCCGATTACGTGGCGTTTGTTAATCGAGTGAAATTCATTAAAGAAAATGAGAAGCGAGAACCCACCTCGGAGGAGATTGAAAACATATTCGATGAGCTTGGGGTAAAGCGATACTGCTGTCGGAGAATGATTCTCAGTCATGTTGATTTAATCGATGAAGTTATACCTTACGACTGAAACTTAGGAGGTAAGATTAAATACAAGTATATAGGATGTGTATGTATGGTACCAGATGAGGTAGATGTAAACCAGCTTGCAGAGGAGGTAAAGCACCTACGCCGCGAGATGGACGAAATGAAACAGCTAATTCGCAGTTTGCTTCAAGAATTAGTAGAGAGTGAGCATAATGGCGAGGAAGATTTCTTCGATTTCAACTAAAGGTTTATATCTGTGCTGTGAATTAAGGGTGGTGGTGTAAGTATGACAATGCCGTTAAAGATGCTGGAAAGTTTTATGAACAAGAGAATATCGCTCTTGCTCAAAGACAACCGTGAGCTCGTAGGAAAGCTAGTAGGTTTCGACGATTATATGAACATGGTGCTAGAGGATACCGAAGAGCACTCAGCAGAGATGACACGTAAGCTAGGTGTGGTTATTCTGAGAGGTAACAACGTAGTAAGAATGACGCTTGTAGGATAAGTATGTCTGAAGAAGTAATATGCCCAAAATGCGGGGGTGTAATCGACCCAAAAACCTACAAATGCAATAGTTGTGGGGCTCAGTATACTCAGGAAGAGTACGAATCATTAAAAAATGAGCAATCTTTAAAAAGCTGGCTTGTGGGTGATGATGATATAAATGTAACTTTTGATGAGAATTCTGATGCTGAAGCTTTGCAAAAATGGTTAGAAGGAGATGAGGGTGCGTTTCTCGACTGGTCTGAAGAGCGGCAGATAGGTGAGGATAAAGTAGAAGCGTTAAAGGAGGAAGCTAGCGAGCTTCGTGGCTCTTTGGAAGAGGGCGAAGTAAATATAGATAATGTAATAAAAGAGAACCTACGATTGAAGAGCATGCTAGATGTAGAGAGCTCGAAGCGAGAAGAGCTCGAAGAAGAGGTAGAAAAGCTTCAAAAAGAGCTCGAAGTTTTGAAGCAAGAGGCAGTAAAAGAGCTTCCTCAAGAGTCAAAAGAGCTCAAAATGTTAGAGATGGAGCTCAAGCAGAGGGAAATAGAGATAGAGATGAAAGAGAAGAAGCTAGCGCTTACTGGAAGCACTACATCGGCAATATCTGCAGAGCAGCTAGATGAGCTAAAGTCCCTAGCGCAAGATGGTAATACTGCGGAGCTTCTTGAGCGAATAAAAGAGCTTACTAAGGAGCTTGCAAAGAAAGATGAAATTATAGGCGATTTGAAAAACGAGATAACCATCAAGGAAGAGGAGATGCGCAAGCTCCAAGATATGATTAAGTTCAAGGAGGAAGAGTTGTCCAGACGTGAGCAAGACCTAATGTTTAGGGAGAAAAAGCTTGAAAAAGAGCTTAGAAACTTGGAGATGGCAAAAAGCGAAATGGGGGATATGGACGAGCTAGCGTTAAAGCGTAGACTTGAAGACCTGCAAGACGAGATAAAGCGCAAGGAGGAGGAATTAAGGGTTAAGATGAAATATTTGGAAGCAAAAGAGCGCGAGTTGAAGGCAAAGATGGAGGGTCTTGTAGAAGAAGAAATAGCCATGGCAGAAGAAGAGATAAAATCCGAGATTAAAGAGAAAAAGGTTAAGACGGGAACAAGGCGTCTCGATGACCTATTATACGGTGGCATGCCAATTGGCTCGAATGTTATCGTGTATGGCCCACCTTACAGCAAAAAGGAGATTTTGATATATTCATTTATGGCTGAGGGTCTTAAAAAAGGCATACCCATAATTTGGGTTTTGACGGATAAAACCGTGCTTGAAATAAGAGAAGCTTTAAGTTTTGTTCTTCCAACTTATGAGCAGTATGAGAAGATGGAGCTTGTTTACTACGTAGATGCGTATTCAAAGAGCATTGGTGAGACCGAGGAGCTTGAAGGTGTGGTGTACTTAGATAGTCAAACTGACGTTGATGGCATTGCAAAAGCTGTCACAGAGATATCTAAGAAAGTGAAGGAGAAATACCCGTATTATAGAATGGCATTCATGAGCCTATCTACAATTATGGCGTATATGAACCAGCAAGAGCTACTAAAGTTTCTGCAAACTTATACTTCGTGGAGGAAGAGGGATAATGCGGTTTCACTGTATCTTTTAGAGAAAGGGCTTCATAGTGAGAATGAGATACAGATGGTGGGCAGCTTAATGGATGGTATGATTGAGTTTAAGATTGAGGCCCACAAAACCTATCTATCTGTACGCGGTGTTACAGAAGTGCAGAGCCGCAATTGGATAGAGGTTACGGCTACCAAGAGCGGGATTAATCTTGGTTCGTTCAGTCTTGGCCATATTAGGTGATGTGTTTGAAGGTAAAAAACGTGGGCAAGATAGAGTACGTAATAGATATGGACAAAAGGCCGGACAAGATAAAATTTATGTGGAAAAAGGGTAAGTTATATTTATCGGTTAACGGCATTGTGGTAAATAGCGACGATACTTGGTACGAAGTCCCTGCAGATGAAATTATCGATATATCTCTAGACGAGAGTGGTGTGCTAGTGATAGATTTTCAAACAGGGGCAATAAAAATAATATCCCGCGATGTGAATTCACTACGAGCTATGCGTCATTTTATTCTACCGTACGTGAAGGGGAAATAGCCGATGATTGTGCTTGGCATTGAAGGCACAGCGCATACAGTGGGTGTTGGGATAGTATCCGATACTGAGATTTTAGCAAACGAATCGGACATGTACAAGCCACCGGAGGGTGGTATTCACCCAAGAGAAGCTGCAAATCACCATGCTGTGCTACTTCCTAAGTTGCTTAAACGTGCTTTAGAAGTCGCAAAAATCGAGCCAAAGGATATAGATGGCATATCTTTTTCACAAGGTCCCGGGCTCGGGCCGTGCTTGCGTACAGTAGCCACGGCTGCAAGAGTGCTTAGCCAGAAATTAAGCATCCCTATAGTTGGCGTAAATCACTGTGTGGCGCATTTAGAGATAGGGCGCTTTTCTACAGGCGCTCAGGACCCAGTAATGCTTTACGTGTCGGGAGGCAACACGCAAATAATCTCGTATTCTAATCGTCGCTACAGGGTATTTGGCGAGACCTTGGATATTGGAATTGGCAATATGCTTGATAAGCTTGCTAGGGAGATGGGCATACCATTTCCGGGCGGTCCAAGAATAGAAAAATTAGCGCAAAAAGGAGAGAAATACCTAGCTTTACCGTACTCTGTAAAAGGTATGGACCTCTCTTTTTCGGGACTTCTCACTGCGGCGAAGAGTAAAATAGGCAAAGAGCGCGTGGAGGATATTGCGTATAGTGTGCAAGAAACTGCATTTGCAATGCTCACAGAGGTTACAGAGCGGGCGTTAGCGCATTTGCGCAAAGATGAGGTACTTTTAGCGGGGGGCGTTGCCAGAAACCGGAGATTGCAAGATATGCTAAGGGCTATGGTAAATGAGCGCGGAGCCAAGCTATATGTCCCGCCTGCAACTCTATGTGTGGATAACGGAGCGATGATTGCGTATCTTGGCCTGCTCTATCTAAGGCATGGGGTAAGCATGCGCTTGGAAGATACTGGAGTTATACAGAGATACCGCACAGATTCCATGGATGTGCCATGGTCTGTAGAGCCTCATGTGAAAACATACAAGCTTTTCCCAGGTGCAGAGGCTAAAATAACCACCGAGCAGTTCTTTGGAAAGAATGTGATAAGAAAAAGCAGGATTCCGAAGAAGTATAGAATATCCGCGTTAGATAAAAAAATTAGAGCTGAGCGCACAAAGAAAGAGGCAAAGATGATGCATGATGTGAAGCGCTTAGGAGTATACGCGCCATTAATTTACGATGTAGATGGCTTTGATATAATTATGCAAGATCTCCAAGGATCCACGCTTTTAGAGCGTATGAGCGATATGAGCGACAAAGAAATAGAAGGTATTATGCGCGAGATTGCAAGAATTGCGGCAAATATGCATAAAAGAAAGCTAGCGCATGGTGACTTAACCACGAGCAATGTAGTGCTGAGTGATGGCCGTGTATATCTCATAGATTTCGGCATGGCAGAGCGAGATGTTGGCATCGAGGAGATGGCGGTAGATTTGCTAATGTTTGACGAGTCTATGCAATCTGCGCATTATGACAAGTATGAGCACATACATGAGTTTTACGATGAGTACAGCAGGCTCATGGGTCGTGAAACACTTGAAAAAGTAGAAGAAATAAGGAGTAGGAGAAGATATGTTTAAGCTTGTAACTCATAACAAAAACAAATACGAAGAGATGAAAAAGATAATATCGGATTTAGAAATGGTAAGCATGGAGTATGCTGAGATTCAAGCAGATACTCTTGAAGAGGTAATTGATTTTAGTTTAGACACACTTTCTACTGTTATCGAAGGAAACTTTATAATTGATGATTCTGGCCTTTTCATAGACGCTCTTGGTGGCTTTCCCGGGGTATACTCTGCCTATGTTTTTAAAACAATTGGAAACGAGGGTATATTGAAGCTTATGACCTCTGAATCTAATAGACGTGCGTATTTTAAGACGGTGATAGGAATAAGATTCAACGGCATAAACTATAAATTGGTTGGTATCTGCCATGGTACAATCTCTACGAAAGAAAGCGGTAACAACGGATTTGGATATGACCCAATATTTGTGCCAGAAGGCTATACAAAGAGCTTTGCAGAGATGAGCACAGAGGAGAAAAATAAAGTTTCGCATAGGGGAAAAGCAGTGAGAAAACTAGCAGCATTTTTAGAGCGATTCGCTTGACTATCTTTTATTTATGAGCTTAGGTATGGCAATCAAGGCGCCAATTAGTGACATAGCAGATGCGATTGTAAATAGAAACTGTGGTGAAATTTGATAAATGTACCCGGCAATTATACTAAATATCATCGCTACAGAGTACGAAAGAAACAAAAACACGCCTGTAAATCTGCCGCGTGCATTGATATCTACTAAATCTGCTATGAGCCCGTTTAGAGATGGCTGATAAAACGCAGAGCCAAGCCCTGCAATTATGACATACGCTATTAAAAACTCAACAGAAGGTACCACAAAAACCGCAAGTGACAGCGCTATTAAAAGAGCTCCTGCAATGAAAAAACGTTCTTTTCCTCTGATGTCTCCGATTCTCCCCACAAACAGTCCAGCAACTGTGAATATGAGCATATTTACCCCCATAACAATTCCGAATACGAAAGGCGAGGTATATGTGTACGTGTACTTGACTATAAAGTAGCTAACCATGCCACCTGCAGAAGAAACCAAAATTCCCGACACCATGATTATTTTAGTTTTCGAGGTTAAATTTTTTATCACTTTAAAAAAAAGACTGTGTAGTCCTGAAATTATTTCCCAGTATTAGAGATTTGCTTTTCATATTTCTCACCATCCAAATAATCTTACGGCAATTCCAAGTTTAGATTCCACAGGCAACTTTCTCCAAAATGCTTCTTCTG
>JALULR010000144.1 GCA_027056155.1 DHVE2 group archaeon | reverse complement strand
CTGATAAACTACTATGTCCATAACGTCTTTGAAAAATCCAAGCAGGGCGTCTTGGCTCAGAGTAGAGAGAAGATAAGAGGTGCATTCTACATATACAATTTTTGCACCGCTGCGGGATATGGAATCGATACCCTCAAATAAAAAGCGGTCTGCTGCCCCGTAGCCACCAACACTTAATTTTCTTTCACCCTCCTCGATGGAGATGGTGATGGAGTCTTTCCCCGGAATATATTTCTTCAAGATTTTCACCGCAGGCTCTGGAACCTTTAAGCGCTCATCGTAGACGAATTCTCCGAGTCCCTTCCATTCTTCCACATTTCCCTCTATTGCAACCCCTATAGTAAGAGCATCGCCGAGCTTTTTAATCTGCCGGACGTACTCGTAAATCTTCTTTTTACCAAGCTTCTCTGAGAGATATTCCACGCCGTCTAAAAGTATGTACTTTCCTCCATTTTTAACGTACTCGATGATTATATCCATAAGCTCGAATTCGAGCCGGTCTGGTGAATACGCTCTGGGATATCCTTGCGGTATGTATGTGAGCCAAACAGCATTTTTTATTCCGTATCTTTTCTCCAGCAAATTCGGCGGGCGAATGGAAATGTAAAGAGGTTCAGGCTTTTGAGCCAATGATAAAAATGCAGTGTGAAAATTCGAAACAACGTTAATTGCATTTTGCTTGATGGGGATGTCCATTTGTATGCTCATAAGGAATCAACGCTAATAAGATTTTCTGCATAGTGTGTTTGAATATTATGTGCTCACATTTTTCCTCTTATTTTTTCTACTTGTCTTCTATTTTTGTGATGCGGGGGAGTGTATGCTGCACATGTTGCATAACGCATTGGTGTACAAATATAACAAAACCAAAGAGTTAAATACATAATTGTGGTTAATCATAATATGGCACAGAAGCCAAAGCGGGACCATGAAGATATACAATACGTGCTCAAGCATTTTTACAAGGTACCTGTGGAAACTATAATGAAAAAGGACATCTGGAACATGCCCATTGCATACCCCGATACGCCTATTGAAGATATTCTCTCAATCATGACTGCTAGAAGGCATATTTGGATTGTTGAAAAGAAAGGCAGTACAAAGCTTATGGGGATAATTACTGAAAAAGACCTTCTAGATATAATGGCACCTAAAAAAATAAAACCCTATGCTATAGGTGGCATAGATATGCGCTCTTTTCTTTTCGGGAATATCATTTATGCAAAGGATATCATGGTCAGAAAAATAGTATCTGTAGAGGCAACCGATACCATTGAACGCGCTCTTGAAAAGATGAAATCATTCCGTATTCGCCGTTTACCTGTGGTAGATAACAAGGGCAATTTGGTAGGCGAGCTAACTATAAAAACCATAATAATCCAATTTAGAAAAGTGCTAAAGTGGTACCGCATAACTGGCAAAGAATAGAAATATGGTTTAATGAACCAATATTTTTCCAATTATGCTCTGAGTTAGATATGCCACTACGAGCCCAATCCATGTGAGCATCGAGAAGTGTAGATATATACTATGCTTGTGGGAGCCGCTTACAACTTTAATCATGTACGAAGAGACGAGGGCGTGTATAATTAGCAAAAGGAGAAAGACCACGCTTGCAGTTGCAATGGGAAATTTTGCAGATAAAAGTGGGATTTTGATATATTTTGACAAATTAACAGGATAAAATTGAATCATCGAAGCCATCATCTTCATGAGCTCGAATGTAGTATATAGAGCAAACGCCATGCCAACCATGAGCCCGTAGAGTATGCCGGTAAGGTTAGTTGCAGACTGATACCTCTTTTTTCGAAGCCCAATCATTCTAATGTAGGAATCGCTTATGATTCGAGAGATTTTTGTAGGGTCGCCACCCATCTCAATGCCTGTGATATACATATCTGTAAACTTTGATATGAGATTGCTCCCCGTCTCCGCCGCAAAAAAGTTCCATGCTTTTTTTTTGTCAATGCGCGTGAGTAGTCGCTTATATAGTATGTCAATAAACTTTGTGAGCTTTCCAAAATCGTGCTTTCTCAAGCGCTCCATTGCAAGTACATCACTGCCTTTAGCGGCAATATAGCTTCCCACTGTGCGTATAAACGCGTCATAGTTTTCGTCGCAGTTTATCAAATCTCCCTCGGCAGAGTGTATGAGATAACCCGGGTAAAATAGGGGGAGAAGAGCAATGGCTACTGTTATATATATAGAGAAACCCAGCATATAAAAGGTGAGAAAGAGCAAGAGCACGAGAACATAGATAAACGGAAGGGATTTAAGAAGCTTTACCTCGGCGGGAGCACGTATAT
>JALULR010000143.1 GCA_027056155.1 DHVE2 group archaeon | reverse complement strand
TGAAGTTAGAAAAGAGTTTATAGATATTCTTGCGGACAAGCTTGGATGGAGCAAGCAAAATGTATATGACATGGGATTTCACGCCCCTAAAAATTCCTCAATAATTCGACTTTTCTACGGTTTTTTCTTAAATATAAATACAATAATACAGCACACACCCGAGATTTGGAGTAAGCATTATAATGTAGGCAAAATTGAAACGGCCATGCCCGACAGTAAAACTGCGGTTATTATTTTAAAAGACCTCAATGTAAGTCCCCTATTTTGTGAGTATCTGCGCGGATATTTCACAGGCGGAATGCTAATTGCAAAAGATGTTAAAAATGTGAGCATAGTAGAGAAGAAGTGCACATACAAAGGTGATAAGCATCACGAATACGTGATAGAATTTGACTTGAAAAATGATTGAGCCTAGATGGCAAATTCAAAAATCATCTGGGAAAAAGATATAAGTATATCATTACATTCACCATCGCATGGCCGGGATAGGGTAGGGGCTATCCTGGGGGACTGTGGATCCCCTGACCCGGGTTCAAATCCCGGTCCCGGCCCTAAATGGCACTGCTAACGTTAGCGAGGTACCCGTTTCTTCCAGAGGCAAAAGAGTACCTTAGCAAGCTTTCTGTTGATGAGCTTTTTAACTCTGAAGACTATGCGCAAGCTCGCGAGCTAGGATTCATCAGAGTGCGCGCTTCCATAACCGGAGAGAAAGTGCCCATGCCCTCTATAGCAAGAGAATCTGCACAGAGAACGCTATTTTTATCTTTTTTTGTAGCAAAGCTCATTTTGATTGCTCTCGGAGACCCCATCGTTACGAGGAGATTTGCCAATGTTGAACGGGATAAACTAGTGCGAAATTTAGAAGAAATGCCAGAAGATATAGATATGATAGCTACCGCCTTCGAGTTTAGGTTTTCAAAACAGGGGGATAGGTACAATTTGTATTTTATAGATTTTATAAGATACTCTAAAAACTTCAGCGATGAAAAGTTCAGGTTGATAAACAGAGAGCTAAAGCAAGGCTGGTTACCTGTTGAGCAGCATGATTTCATTTTGCTAATAAGAGAGGCGTTTGTTGAGCGATTTGTAGAGGACATAGATGCTCAAAAGCACAAGGGAAAGCTCCTTGAAAAATACATTCGCAAAGAGCTCGAAGAGCTACGAACACTAAAAGATGAGTTTGTATCAAAGTACTCTTCTGCAGATTTGGGTGCTGTTTCTGTTGATGCGTTTCCTCCTTGCATGAAGACCATAATTGCGAAAATTCAGCAAGGTTTGAATGTGTCCCACGAAGCGCGGTTTTCGTTAGTTGCGTTTCTTCATAAAATTGGAATGAGCAACGACGAAATTATGAAAATATTTGCCACTGTGCCTGATTTTAGAAAGGACCTTACAGAGTATCAGATTAAGCATATAACTGGTGAAATATCTGGTAAGGAATACAGCGTGCCAAAATGTGCAACTATGCGCGCGCATGGGCTATGCGTAAAAGATATCGCCAAAGACAAGCTCTGCGAAAAAAGCTGGATGACTCACCCTCTTTTATACTACAAAATAAAGAAAGAATCAAAAACTAAGGAATTGCCTTCCAAGCAGAATAAAAGCGCTGAATCGCAGTAATGTTGCCTAATATTGCAAATATTATCAGGACCCAATCAGTGACAGAGAAATAATAACCCCACCAGAACGCTTGCACGAGAGGTAGCACCATTAAAATTACAAGTCTGTCTGCCCTGCCAAGTATGCCTCCGTATATTCTTCCAAGCCCTATTGCTTGTGCTTGTGTGCCTATGTAGCTGGTTAGATATACACCAACTAATGCAAACACACCAATCCACAGGGTTGCGTATGGACTGAACATAATTCCGAGAAGTATCACCGTGTCTGCGTATCTATCCACCGCGTGGTCTAGAAAATCACCCTTTTTAGATGCGATTTTGCGAAGTCGGGCAACTTTACCGTCTATAGCATCGAACAACGCGGATATGAGAATAAACAAGAACGCTAAAATCAAATATGTGTAATAATAAGATACAGCCGCTAAAAATGCAATTAATAAAGAGATTGCGGTAATAGTATTGGGATTTAATCGCATAAATGGCCTAGAGATTGCGGTTAGCAAGCCGTCCACGTTTTTTCTATAGTCATTTAGTACCATTTGAGAATCTCCTCCATGTAGCTTATTCGATTCTTATATTCTTCTCCATTTCCTCTTATTATGTTTTCCACCGCATTAGCAACTTCTTCCGGCTCTTTGTTAGTGGTGTCAATTTCATAAACATTATGTTCAGAATAATGTGCTAGAGCCTCTTCGGTAATTAACCCCATTGCCTCTGCCTCTACATTTTCCATGATTTTATACTCGCTGTAGTTTCTAGCAGCTAATCTGCGTCTTAGCTCATCAGGATGGCATCTTAACACGATTATCATATCCTCCGGCATATCATGAGAGTAATGGCCCTCGATTATCACTGTACCATCATTCTCTAGCTCAGCTACCTTTTTTCGTAAATAATCTAAATCAACAATGTATGTGTCTCGCTCTTCATCGTATTGCACTCTCGCTTCCTTGAACTCTCCTAGCGCTATTATTTTGTACTTTGAAGCAAGTACATTTGCAACGCTCGTTTTTCCCGTGCCCGGCGTGCCCGTGAGTGCGATTTTCATTGATTTCTACCTCTAAGCGATTGTAATGTTTTTTTGGTATTAACTATTTGCTCTATATATTTTGCTTTGGCGTACACATATATGCAACACAAAAATAAGGAAGTATAACAAATTTAGAAATGCTTTTGGTAAATTGCGAAAAATGGAAAACAAAAGTTAGAGAATGATTTTTAAATATTATTTATTCAAAAGAAACGTTGCATAAGTTAGCTGCGATAATGCACTTAAAAACGAACATTAACATTCCAATCACAGCGCAAGAAAAATATAAATACAATACATACCATGGATTTGCGATGCGAATACAGGTATTCATTATTTTGCTTATACTCATATTTGTGCCTCTTGCGAACTTGGCACATGGTACACCGCTAAAAAGTGAACCTTCAAACACTGCAAACTGGACGTTTATGGTATACATGGACGCGGATAACTCTCTCTCTAGTTACTCTCCCGATGACCTGTCCGAGATGATGAGCTACGGCTCAAACTCAAAGATAAACATTATTGTGCTGTACGACTCCACCGAGAACGGCGATTCTGCGATATATTACATTGAACATGGCAAGAAAAGGCTACTTAAATCTCTAGGTGAGGTAGATATGGGTCGGAAGAGCACTTTGTATAACTTTATAAATTGGAGCTATCACAACTATCCAGCAAAGCATTATTTTCTTGATTTGTGGGACCATGGTAGCTATTACAACGGCGTGTGCATGGACCACGGGGACTGGCTAACCTTAGATGAGCTTCATAACGCGCTTTCGGAGTTTGATGCCGAGATTGGCAAGAAAATCGATGTGGTGGGATTTGACGCGTGCCGCATGGGTGGTTTGGAGATTTTCTACTCGCTTTCAGATGTTGCAAATTATGCAGTTGCTTCGGAGAAAGATGAGCCCGCAAGCGGCTGGCCTTACTACAGTGTACTAAGCAAAATTGGAGATGATAACCCCGAGCAAGCGGCGGAGCAGGCTGTAGATTCGATGTATAGCTGGGCAAAGAAGTTTTATAGCAAAAACGGGCTCTCTGTTACTTTGTCTGCTGTAAATCTAACCAGAATGCCAGCATTTATAAACAAATTTAACGGTATGCTTAATTTCGCAATGCCAGTAGTGCCCTACCTTGGCGAGGCGATAATCAATGCCACACGCTCAGCAGAACGATACGAGCTGCATTCTGTAGCGGATTTATACGATGTTATGGAAAAACTAAAATCTGTGAATGATTATAAACTAACAGCGCTAGCGGATAGCACCATGCAGGGGATTAATAATATTGTGTATTCAAAAGCGTGGGACTGCCCCAATCCTGCGAACGGGGTGCATGCCAAGCATGCTCACGGTATTGGCATATATTTTCCACAATACATAGTTTCTGGCGATTATTATCATACTGCATTTTCGCAATCTACGCTCTGGGCAGACTTTCTAAATGGGTTTTTGAATACTGTTGTAGAGCGAAGCACGGGTAATGCCACTGCAAGCTTGGAAAATGGAACTATTGATATAACCTACAACGCAAATGTTGACCATGTGGATATATACGTAAGCAACCTAAGCGAGGGATACAGTGGCGTGATGCCCTCTGCGGGTAAATACAGCATTAATGTGACCTATGGGCTATATACGGTCTATATATACGGATACAACAAAACAGGCACGGTAGTATGGCTCTTTAGAAAAAATGTTGCATATATGCGGCCCATATACTTAGTTGGAAAATTCTATCTTAACGGCGCGATAGCTGACGGTGCAAAGATAACAATTAAAATAGGAAATGATACATATACTGCCATTCAAAACAAAACGGGATTTAATATTACGTTGTACTATCCGCGGGATATATGGGACAATACTACCATAACAATCAGGGTGGAATACGGCTACTTTTCTAGAAACTACACGTATCGCATAGGCTCACTGAGGGGTGAAGACATCTTACCGATAATTATAAAGGATACATTTTTTCCCACAATATTTGAGATGATAATAATAACCATTGGGATAACGGTGTATGCCATATTTGTGGCGATAATTCTCAGAAGAAAAAAGCCGAAAGAAGATGAGCTTACTTCTGAATAGCTTTTATTTTAGCCAGATACCGTGATAATTTCACCTCTTTTTCGCTTATTTGCACGAGCTTGCCGTTATATATAACAAAATGCTCTACCTTGAAATCTTGCTTAGAGTATCTTTTTACCTCGTCGGCGATGTAATGAAGTTGAACACAGTGCGGTGAGCCATCTACAGTTAGCACCGTAAGGGACCTTGCCACGGACATCATAGCGATGAGCTTGTAAAACGCCATGTTTATATGCTCGCTTTCAGGGCAAAAGGATAATTGTGTATATTCGGAAAATTTGTCTAGAACATCAGGGTGTTCTACTGCCACGCAAGAGCCATACAAAAGAATATCCTTAGCACGTATATGCTTTCCCTTTGCATTTGTGTGCATCAGGTCCATATTGCAGTATAATGATTGAGATTAATAAATTTTTGATAGAATAGAGAAAAAACAAATAAAATATAATTGAAATCATTTACATTTTGATTCTCTTTTTTGGCCAAACTGCCAATGCGCTAATAAAGAACAGCTCAACAGCGATGACGCTCCACACTACTATCGGTGCTGTGCTAGAGTTGTTTGGCTGTGCTTGCGAGTTTGTGGTTGTGGCAGGTGTGGTTGTATATACTGTAACATTATTGCTCATTGAGCTCGCACCATATTCGCTCACTGCGATTATTGAATACGTATAATTCTTGCCCATTGTAATGTTCATATCTTTAAACTCTCTATATATTCCGGTCACCTCGCCAAGCACCGTTCCATCGCGGTATATAATAAAGTAGGTTATGTTCACATTACAACTAGTGTTCTCAATGTGCCATGTGAGATAAATATATTTCCCTGCATAGGTGGCATTAAGCTCGGGGGCCGGCATAGAGAATACAAGTTGCTCTGTAACTGTATTGCTCTCTGCGAGTGGATTTCCGTAGGCGTATGCTACCACATAGTATGTTAAATTCTCGCCTATGGACACATTTGTATCATTGTAGTATCGAGCACCCACAACCCCTGCAATCATTATTCCGTTTCGATATATATCATATTCAAGTTCAACGGAACTTATATTTTGCCCGTATATAATCCATGTTAAGTTTACATAGCAAGCGCCAGCCGAACCGCGAAGCACAAATACATACGAAACATTGCTCAACGGTTCAACAGTAACCATATTCGAGCGCCCGCTCTCTTCACCCGCACTTACCGCAGTTACGTAATATCTATATACCACGCCGTTGGTGACATTTGTGTCAATATATTCGGTGGTGTTTCCGGGTACTTCTGCTATGCTAGCGTTGTCACGGTAAACTATGTACGTGTCCACTCTTTCATTTGCGTGCTCTGGAGCGTTCCATGTCAATAAAACAAAGCCATCTGCTCCATAGGCGCTTAGGTTAGTAGGCGCTCTTGGTATTGCCCTAGGCGTGACATTAACTATATTTGAGCCCTCCCGAGAGCCAGCATGGGTTATACCAACCACGTAATATGTATAGCTAATGCCGTTAATTACCTCTGTGTCGTTGTAGTACAACTGCTGCCCAGATAAGTTTTGAAGTAATGTATTATTACGATACACTTCAAAGTTGGAGTACTTGGTAGCGTCTTTCACGTTCCAGTAAATATATATATAGCTATCGCCAGCCTTAGCATATAGAGAAATAGGCGCGTTATTCTGTGTGTGAGGAATAGCATATACTATATTGCTCTTCTTACTTTCACCCTTAGCGTTTACTGCAGTCACATAGTAGTAATAAGTTATGTCATTGAGCACAGTAGTGTCATTGTAAGCAGTCTCTGATGCAGATATAGTCGCGATAAGCGTGTCATTACGGTATACGTTATAGTACTCTATCGGCGCACCGCCGTTGCTAGCTGGCGCGTCCCACATAAGCAAAATGTAATTTGAACCAGACTTTGCTGCTAAGTTAAGTGGTGCAGAAGGCACAGCCATGGGCACTACGGCAAGTACATTGCTAGCTTTGCCAGTGCCTGCAATATTAACAGCAATCACAAAATAGGAGTACGCTACCCCATTCACTAGTCCTGTGTCATTGTACCAGCTATTTTGCACCTCTGCAATTAATGTGGCATTGCGATATACTTCGTAATAAAGTATAGCTGCACCACCATCGTTATTCGGTGCGCCCCATGTAAGGTTTATAAACCTATCACCCGCCACTGCGCTAATAAATGTAGGTACTCCGGGAGTGCCGAGCGGACGCACATGTATTGTATATGTGCTTGCCCCTGTACCTATTGAATTTACTGCTCGAATATGATATGTATATAATACTCCGTTTATCACAGAGGTATCGTTATAAAATAACATGTCTCCGGGTATCTCGGCGAATAACGTTCCGTTTCTATAAATCTTATAAATCTGTATTGGCAAGCCACCTGTATTAATTGGTGCGCTCCATATTAGTTCAACATAGCCATCACCGCCTACTGCTCTAAAATCTACAGGCGCGCTGGGTGTGGTTGCGGGAGTGGCACTTATTTCATCACTTTTAGCACTCTCTCCAACGTCATTTATAGCTGTGATATAGTAGTAATAAGTAACTCCGTTATTAACAGATGTGTCGTTATAATATAGCTGTAATGCAGGCACTTCTGCCAAGAGCGAACCGTTGCGGTATATTTTATAACTCTGAATTGATGAGCCACCATCATTGGCGGGCATGCTCCAGCTCAAATTGACAAATCTGTCTCCGCTATACGCGCTAATGTAAATAGGCTTGCTTGGAACAGTTTGTGGAGTTGCATAAACTATGCTACTATTCGTACCTTCGCCAGCAGAATTTACCGCGCTAACATAGTAATAATAGGTTATTCCATTTTTAACGGAGGTGTCATTGTAGTAATGTTGCCAAGAATACAATTCAGCTAACAAAGTGCCGTTTCTATACACTCTGTACGCGTGTATGGGTACTCCTCCGTTGTTGCTAGGTGCCTGCCAGCTTAGATATACGAATCTATCTCCACTATTTGCTATTAGATTTAGTGGTGCACTTGGTACAGTCTCAGGAACGATGGTTATTACATTGCTCTTCTCGCTCTCACCCACTCTATTCACTGCTGTAACATAGTAGGTATAAGATACACCATTTAGAACGGAAGAATCATTATAGTAGTACTGTCTCGCGGGGATCTCTGCTATCAAAGTGCCGTTTCTATATACATTGTAACATTGAATATTTGGACCTCCATTATACACCGGTGCATGCCAATAAAGGAGCACATAGCCATCGCCCGAATTTGCGGTTAAATTTAAAGGCGCCCCTGGTGGTGTCGAGATACCATTAGTGCCGTTTACTAGCCACTCTATAATCGTTCTCAGCAGAGCATCACCCGTTGAAACATTAGTATTTTCCACAGCCTCAAAGGAGTATGCAGTGAAAACTGTCCTAAACGTTGCATTAGCTACATAGTCTGCAGCCACTGCGCCGTCTGCGGGATTAATAAATAGAGTATGACCAGCTGTGCTGGTTTGTATTTCGTCTGCATAGTTATTGAAGGGATAACCTGCAAGAGATACTGAAGAAAACGGCTGAGCGAATGTATTTGCAACTCCACTTACTGATGTATATTTTATGTCGTTAGAAACCGAAGCCACACCTAAATAGTTGTTTATAAAGTAATTGGAAATGATGCCATTACTGCCTCCGCTTATGTCCCATAATAAATCTTGAGAAGATAGGTATAGCGCCCCACCGCTGTCGAGGTATGCACTGAGGTTATATATGTCAAATGAAGTAAGAGTATTGTTCCATGTGTCTCCAGTGGTCCATAAAACCACCCTGTAGCTTTTGAGGATATACAAGGGAGGGGAGCCCTGAGCACTCACATCCCACACATCGTACGAATAGCTATTATCATTTAACGCTTGCTCAAAATAGCTCTGATAATTCAGACCTGCGTCATCATCTACTAAAAGTATGGTAAGTGTAGTAGGTGCTGCCCATGGCGTTACATATATTGGAGTGCTATTTGCACTCTCTCCTACCCGATTTACCGCAGTTATATAATAGCTATATGTTATGCCATTTATAACTGATGTGTCGTTATAGTATAGCTGAGATGCTGGCAGCTCAACAAGTAAAGTGCCGTTTCTGTACACTTTGTAATACTCTATACTAGCGCCACCATTGCTGCTGGGCGCCTGCCAAGTTAATTTTACATACTCATTGCCTGCAATACCATGCAAATTTTGCGGAGGCATGGGCACAGTAGCTGGTGTTATTTCGATCTCAGTGCTTCTACTACCCGTGCCAACAGAATTTACTGCTCGAACATAATAGTAATAAGTAACACCGTTACTAACCGAGGTATCGTTGTAATAAAGCTGCGAGGCGGGGACTTCACTGATATAATAC
>JALULR010000142.1 GCA_027056155.1 DHVE2 group archaeon | reverse complement strand
ATATAATACTCTGGATTGTCAACAAAATCACACCTCTGAGGGTATCTGAAGAGGAAGAAGAAAAAGGCCTTGATGAAAGTGAGTTCATGGAGTCTGCATACGCGATGGATTAAAATCCACTATACTTTTTTTTAATTTTTGTTATTTGTAATAATATGTTATTAGCTGAGCGTGTTTATATAAAGGAAACTCGGTACGTGGAGTTATTATATACGAGCAATTTACAAATGCTTTTGAAAACGACTTTGGCTTTTTCCACAAGGTTAACACTACCAAATACATAATATATCCCACTTTGATGCGTTTTCACTATGTCTATCGTCCTTCACAGTGGGAAATAGAAAATAATATATGTTGATAAAACATATATCTATGTATGGGTGCTCCTAATAACAGAAACTTTTCGGTGTACCTGCTTGCCACAGCCATAACGGCATTCGGTTCTTTTCTCTCATCAATTGCAATTCTCCTCCTGGTTTATCAGTGGACCACTTCGGGAATAATTCTCTCTTTCTTTGAATTGGCTTCTGTGTCTCCTCCAATCGCATTGGGTTTGCTTGCGGGCCAATATCTTCAGGGAAAGGATAGCAGAAAAGTCTGGCTGACAATGGCGCTCATCTCCGGATTTTTCGAGATATTCGTTGTTTTATTTTTCAATATTTACTCTCTTTTTCTCCTCAACCTTGTGGTGAGCACAAATAGCATATTCGTCATGGTATCAAAAGGTGCGCTACTTCCCAAAATAGTGAAACCCGAAGAGCTGGGGTGGGCCAACAACACAATATTTCTCTCGTATTTGGTAATCGGCGCCATCTCGCCGTTCATTGCGGCGTATTTTCTCTCGCTTTCTCCTCTTTTTCCATTCTTGGTTGATTTGGCAACTTATTTCTTAGAAGCTCTGGCAGTGTATTTCATATCCGCTCCCGCGGCCATAGAAGAAAAAGGTGAAGAGAAAAAACAGGGATTTCTTAGCGGATTACGGGGAAGTTTTTCCGCTTTGAGAAAGGACGCGAAAATAGTTCTATATGCTCTGCTCTTCGCAAATACGCTCATGTTTTTGGGCGGGGCGAATAAGCTTCTGATCGTTGGATACATCCACACTTATTTTCCGGCGCATTATTACCTTTACTACGGGCTCCGTGCAACCTTGGTGGCGGTGGGCATGATGGCAATAATGCTCCCTCTCACATTCAAAAAAATAGAAATAAATAAGCCGTACGCAATGGTTCTCTATTCTTCCATATTCTTAGCTTCTTTTTACCTTATGATAGGTGTTTTGGTGAATCCTCTCATCTTATTTTCCTCCGCCGTAATTTTAGGAATAGGCGATGGCCTAATCTCTCCGCAATTTCAGACAATATTGATGAAATACACCCCGCCAAAAATTCTAAAACCCACCCTCGGATTAACAACCACCGTGACCAAATCCGCTCAGCTCATATCGATAATCACCGCAGGCGTGTTGATGACCTTCGTGGACACTAAAACAATATTCTTAGCCTTTGGAATAATCGTCCTCTTTATTTTCCTCTTTTTCTTGCCCACCAAAAAATTGGAAAAATAGAGAATTATCTTTTGTCCTTCCACGTTAGCACGGGCTTGCGCGCCGCGAGCACATCGTCCACTCTCTTAATGGCGGTGTTGTGCGGAGCCTCTTCCAATAACTTGGGCTCCTCCTCTGCCTCTTTTGCTATTTGGAGCATTATGTCCGCGAATTTATCCAACGTCTCTTTGTTCTCGCTCTCAGTGGGCTCAATCATCAGCGCTTCGTGGACGATTAGAGGGAAATACACCGTGGGCGCGTGCACGCCGAAATCCAGAAGGCGCTTTGCAACATCCAAAGCGCGGGCGTTCTTCGGCTTCACAACGAACTCATGCTTCCTCAGGTCTTTGTGCGGTAATTCGTAATATCCCTTAATCCTCTCCTTCAGGTAGTTGGAGTTCAGCACCGCTCTTATTGTGGCGTTCTTCAGTCCCTCGCCGCCGAGGCGCTTTATGTAGGCCCATGCTTTCACCATTACGCCAAAGTTTCCGTAGAATGAGCGCACTTTTCCGATAGTGTGCTTTACATCGTAATCTAAATAGTATTTCTCTCCGTCGTAGCGCACAATCGGCACGGGCAGGAAATCAACTAACTCTCCGCGAACCCCTACGGGTCCGGAACCGGGCCCGCCGCCGCCGTGCGGAGTGGAGAATGTCTTGTGGAGATTCAAATGCACGATGTCAAATCCCATTATTCCCGGCGAGGTGATGCCCATTATCGCATTGAGATTCGCGCCGTCGTAATATAACAGAGCACCATTTTTGTGCATAATC
>JALULR010000141.1 GCA_027056155.1 DHVE2 group archaeon | reverse complement strand
AAATTAGCATATCCTTTTTTTATCAACTGCCCTTCGGGAGAATATATTGCATAGCTCAGATTACCGTTTGACTTAAAAGATAGTGTATAAGCTGTATTACCGTGCATATACACCGTTTTGTTAGCTCCGGCATTGGCACCAATTTCATAGGTTATGCTCTCTGAGGACACTTGATTAATCATAGCAATAAGAAGCAACGCCGCCCCTATTACCAGAAATACCCCTACCACAAACATTATGCCCGACTTGTTCATAGGTAAATATTACATTGTTATATTTCAAACTGTCGCTATAAAGAGAATAATGCAACTACGCTCCTATGCGGACTGTGCTCAAGTCCAAAATTCTTTCAAAATGGCATTTAGTTCATTAATCTGCAGAGCTCTAAGCGTGTCATTGCTTAATTCTCCATACTTTGCTTCAAGTTTATTTAAGATATCCTTAAGCTTGTGCAATACATAGCTATCCATATCTCCATTCATCAGCGCAGCTACAATAAATCGATTGCTAGAAAGCAAATAAATCTTCTTGGTGTAAAACTCAATATATTCGTATTCACCCATGGACTTTTCTGTCTCTTCTGCGCGATGTGTGCCATCTTTATTATTTATATGCTCTTTAATTGCAGTGATTACGCTATCTACTATTTCATCTTCCATGCTCTCGGTGTTCATATGCACATAACTTATTTTCTCTCCTTTAGAGTTCATTAAAAACAGCGCTTCTACCGCCTTCACACCTCGCCTAACAGTGGGCAGAGGTGCAGAGTATATCTTTTGAGCGACAATACTGATAGTAAGAGCATAAACCACTAAAATTAGGATATATACAATACCCGATATTGTGAATACAAACACACCTGAGAATACGTAGCAGAAGATTAAAATAATCTGCAAAATTAAATTGTAACGCTTGACTTTTCTACGCCTCCTGTATGTAGAGCCTTGCCCAATATGCGCGTTGTAATTTCTTTGCTCAACATACCCTACAAATTTCACCGCGAGTAAAAGTGATATAAAAAGTACGAGAGGGCTATCTACTATTGAAAAAGGCACCTTCTCAAACCTCTCACTTTGCTCAGAAGCACCAGAGGAAGAAGAGTAATAATACGTTCCAAAAACCAGCCGTAAAACAAGAGCATTGGAAAAATCCGCATAATTGGCAAAAGTAAGCCCGAGCTCTGTGTGCTCTCTTTTAATTACATTTGTAGGCAATACTATGGCACTTATATTCCTCTTACTTGCTGCTGCAAAGGGAAGCTTGGATAGAACCATATTATTTAAGTCTCCTGACGAAGTCGCTACACCGGAAAAGCTCATCTTTATAGTTATATCACTTGACGAGCTTAAATTGCCCAACAATCCGGATATGTCGTAAGCATTAATGCTATTTCCATTCTCAACCCAACCATGAAGCGGTTGCGCACTCTTCACAATAACCGTGCCAACCTGCTGATTTACCAAATACTTGCTCAGCTCTTCAACATATTTCACAGCCTCGACCATCTCTATTCGTCCATCATGGTCCGTATCATAGTTTCTTCGCAGCTCATTTCTCAGCGTTACGGACTGTGCGCCTGTAATTTGCCAATATATTCTTCCACCATGGGTGTTGTGCCAAATATCCACATATTCAACATACGAGGTTGTCTTTACTGCCCCGAGAGCGCTTCCTGAGATAACAAGCATGAGAGCTAACACGAGCCCAATGCGAATATGCATGTGACAAGTATATGCGCTATGTATTTATATTTTCCTGAGTTTTATGAACAAACTATTTATTCTCGTATGCTACTGCCTTTTCAATGCGTTATAAAATGCGTCATATAACATATTCTGGTTTTGTAGGACCATTGATAGCATTTGCTGGTATTGCCTTAGCAATATTTATAAATAGAGAGTGGTGGAGCTTGACTGATAACGCAATAAGCGACTTGGGGCACATAAATAGAGCGTATAACTACATTCTAAATATATCGCTCATGCTCTCAGCCACGGTCACTTTTCCTTCTATAATTTACTATGCAAAGAGCGCATTAGAAGACAGAAAATTTGTTTTGCTATCGGGTCTAGTATTATTCGCAATGGCGATAGTTGGCCTGTTTTTTATAGGTGTGTTTCCGGAAGGCACCGCGCCCCATGGCAAAGTAAGCTATTTTTTCTTCTATGGTGGAACAATTTCAATGCTCATACTCGGGATTGGACTGTGGCTAGAGAAATGCCTCTTGGGCCCCATAATAATTATAATAACAACGGCAGAAATAATTCTGGCAGAATCTGCGCTTATGGTATTTAAAGGAGTAGCCATCGCCGAGTTCATCGCGGCAATCTCCATTG
>JALULR010000140.1 GCA_027056155.1 DHVE2 group archaeon | reverse complement strand
TCTTTGACTCGTAGGTAATCTCAGCGCTCTCATTAAAATGCTTTGCAGCCTCGATTATCATCTGCTCGAAGAAAGGGTCTAGCTTGTTAGGAGATTTATACACCATTTTCAATGTTCTATTTTCTCTATCTACAACGGGCACCTTAACACGCTCTTTATGCTTCATCAGATAAATAGAGCGGTGTATATTCTCCATGTCAGCAAGAAGCGAAAAAGAATCTTCGTATTTGGCCATTAAGCCTGGAAATGCTTGTACTAATGCACTAAATACCATCTTTGCAAATTCTCTCTGCGCTTCATTGAGGTCTTTTTTTCCTCTTATTTCCTGCGCAATTACAAATAGTTTCATAAAGTCCTCGTCTGGATAGCCTGTGGTATTATTAAACTCCAGCTCACTGCCATATCTCTTTTTAAGCGCTTCCACGCCTATTTCGCCCCTTTTTTTACGTACAGATTCAATAACCATGTTGAATAACAAGCCAATCATAAGTCTGCATGCTCAATATAGTATTTATAGTTAAAGGCATAGCTTTCTTCACTAACTACCGCTCTTAGTAGCCGTGCCAATGTGAGATATATTCCAATGCATATCATAATATAGGGTGGGGCTGCAAGTGTGAATTTGGATAACTGCAAAAATTTGGGCAACTCCGAAAAATTTGAGTATGTGTTTTCATATTATTAAAAGAACAAAAGGAGGAAAACTATGGAACTCAAAAAAGAGTTGGTGGAAAAAGGAAGCGTAGTTGATTTCACTTCGCACTATCATACTGATACAAAAAAATACATTCACGGACGGCTATCACTTCGCAAGCGCGGTGGAAAATATGAAGTCTATGTATACTGGTTTAGGCTGAAGAAAGAGGAGCTATTATACTCTGCGAACAATCTTGAAGATGCTATAGAATTTGTAAACAGCGAGCTAGAAAGGCTAGGATATGAGAAAGTGGATAAAATCACATACTAATCATTTCTCATTTCTAGCCTGTTTTATAGCCTTGTTAAACGCTCGTTTTCTTTTAACCACTTCTCACGCTCTTTGTAATCGGGTATCACAGCCTCCACAGTAGCCCAGAATTTCTTAGAATGATTTGGGTGCTTGATATGCGCAAGCTCATGCACAACCACATAATCAATTACCTCGATGGGCGCCATAACGAGCCTGTACGAGAAATTTATGCTGCCTTCGGTTGAGCAAGAGCCCCATCTACGCTGCGCACCCGTGATACCCATCTTTTTGTATTTCAAACCCATAATTTCTGAATAATGCTTCAATCTCTCACCTATCTTCTCGTAAGCTCTATTGGTGTACCAGTTAATAAACAATTGTCTTGCAAAAGGTAGATAGGCGCGAGATAATAAAAAACTGCCATGAAGCTTTAAGGGCACATTTTGCTTATCTACGAGCTTTAGTTTATACTCGTGCCCAAGGTACAAAAATAACTCCCCATCGGCGAATTTATGCTCTTTGATTTTTGAGTTTTGAGCAGTAAGCTCAGCAAGCTTCTTTTTAATCCATGCCTCTTTGCTTGCAATTATTACGTCAAGCTCTACATCGCTAATGCTCTTCGGTGCTCGCACTTCCACAGTACCATCGCTTAGTACCCGTATCGCCACAGTCTTTCTATCACTCTTGATTATTCTGTCTACTTTAATCATGAGCGTGTCCTCCTGCCAAGATAAATGTGCATATTAATACAAATATATGAGTTTTGCTAAGTACAAAATGCATCACATGTGTGGGGTTAAAAATAAATACTGTGTCTCATTTGTGAGCCATGGTGACAAACATGATTTGTGAGCTTTGTGGCAAAGATGTGCCCCGTCTACATAGGGTTGTGATAGAAGGTGTAATTCTCAATGTTTGCGATGACTGTGCAAAATTCGGCAGAGAGCTCAAGAAGAATGAAGTGCCAAAAGATGTTAAGTATCTTCCGCCGGAGGTAGTGAGAGAGAGGCTAGAACGCAGGCAGAAGAGAAGGTACAAAGATATAGATGAGGAAGAAGTGCTTGTTGAAGATTACGCTGAAAAGATACGCAAAGCTAGGGTTGAGCTCGGTATGACCCAAGACGCGCTAGCAAAGAAGATACTTGAGAAAAAAACAGTAATTTCTAAGATAGAGCGTGGTGAGATGAGGCCCGATGATAAGCTCATAAAGAAACTTGAAAAAACGTTGCATATCACATTAAAAGAGAAAGTAAGCGGGGTGTACCGCAAAGATAGCAAAAAATCGCAGAGCCTTACTCTTGGAGACCTCATCAGTGGTGCATTATGAGCGTTGACTGGAACTCGGTGTGCTATGCAGTTAGTTTCATAGTAGTAATCATAGTGCTTGC
>JALULR010000139.1 GCA_027056155.1 DHVE2 group archaeon | reverse complement strand
ATATAAATGCAGTAAGTGTCTTTCCGCTGCCAGTGGGCGATGAGACCAGCACATTCTTGCCGTTGTGAATCAAAGGTATGCCAAACTCTTGGGGCTCGGTGAGGGTTTTATACTTTGAACCGAACCAATCTGCTATAATGCTATCAAATAGCCCAAGTATCTCGGATTTAGTTCCTTTTTTCCTTGCTCTATGTATCATTTTAAGCAAGTAATAAGTGAAGCATAGGATTTAAAATTTTCCTAAAGTAGAGGGAAAGTGGCAGTTATATTTAAAATAGAAAAAAGTAATGAGTTTTTGAGTAGCTTGTACATAGCATAATGAAAAACATTATTTTCCAGTAAATAATACACAAGATATGCAGGGTGAATTTAAGAAATGGTTAGAAGAGTACGAGGGCTCGCTGATTATAGGCGTAGCGGGAGACTCTGGAAGCGGAAAAACTACATTTACAAAAAGCATAAGCAATCTTCTGGGCAAAGAGCTAGTATCATTTTTTTCGCTGGACGATTATCATACCGAAGACCGTAAAACGAGAAAGCAGACGGGACATTTGCCTTTGGACCCGAAAATTAATAACTTAAAGCTTGCTGGAGAGCACTTGAGAGAGCTTAGAAATGGACACGCTGTGATGAAACCGGTCTACAATCATCATACCGGCAAGATTGAAAGCCCAGAGATATTTGAGCCTAAAAAGATTGTAATTGTAGAAGGTCTTCATACGCTCTATGACGAGCTCAGGCGCTATATTGATTTAAAGATATATGTAGAACCCTCTAGAGAGATAAAATGGAGATGGAAAATAAATCGCGATGTGAATGAGCGCGGTTATGATAAACAGGCAGTTTTAGAAGAGCTCTGGAGAAGAGAGCCGTATTACAAAAGATACATCGACTTTCAAAAAATTTACGCTGATATTGTTATTAAAATCAAACCTTCAGCATTCACCGTTGAAAACTCGTATATGGTAGAGCTGATATTAAAGCATCTAGATTTTCAACTTAGTGGCATAGAAATGCATTTCTCTTTAACCTCTTTGATTAACAATTCGCAGCGAGCGATGAGCATGGCATACAGAGATGATTACTACTATGAAAAATATGTTTCTAGGCTCACCTTCGATGGATTTATGCCCATGCCCGCAATATACGAGCTTGAAGAAAAAATAAAGGAATACACTGGGTTTAGCGAAAACTACATACTGGAGAAAGAAGAGTATATCAACGGCATAGATATTGCACAATTACTAGTTACTTGGTACTTTGTGGAGATGATGACAAATATATTTAAAGAGCTTAAAAATTACCGCAGATAATTCAATACCTCTTTTCGAGCGCTGTTTCGCTCGTCTTCAGTAAGCTTGGGCAATGTGCCCGGTGCGCCTTCTTTAAGCGTATGTGATAAAAACATACCTTCGCTAACTACATTGAAAAACTCCACGGGTGGCAATAGGGCTACTGGCAGTTTTTCCCCCTCTTTCACACTTTCTATGTTTGTTACTACGGTTATGATTCGCCCCACATTTACGTTGCAAATTTTCAATCGTGCTGCGTGGGGATGCTTCGTAACGCTTTCTATCTTGCCTATTCGTATGTCTACCGCGTACTCCGGATAATCGGGAAGCTGTAAGCGATGTTCGAGATTAAAAAGAATATTTAGGCAAAATTTAACATGCGCGATGGCAAGCTCGCTAATTTTCATAGATTTTAATTTATCAGTCCAGCTCTCGCCACCAAGCGAGTCAACCACTGATTTGCACAGTTTTTGTAGCTCTTTTAGCATCGGAGCCATCGAGCGAAAATCACTATAAGAATACTTAATTTCCATAATTTTCGATTCTATATCTTTCAGCACATTGTCTTTTTTTAGCTCGCGGATATTGCCTATGTATTTTTCCATGTTTCTCACACATCTCTCAGCCACTAGTATTTTGGGATTATTTGCTGTATCCATACTGTGACATCGCGCACAGATAAAAATATTTTTTCCATACCCCCATGCATTTTTCCCGAAGGGGCGTGTACTATCCCATCCGGTTAACCCAGAATTATGGTGGATTCGCAGGTGATAATTAGGCAACAAAAAAGAGTTGCCTGAAAACAAGTTAACCCAGAATTATGGTGGAGTCGCAGGACCGCCGCCGCTTGCATCGTGTTGCGGGTATCTGAAGTCCGAGCGTAGCGAGGATTTGGGCGAAGGCAATAGCCGAAGCCAGATACCCGCTTGCTCCACGAAGTTTTGCCGAGCCCATGCATTTGGATAGAAATTTAGTTGAGTTATTTAAAGTTTTGCTGGCTCCTGAGGCCATGAGAATAAATATTATACAATAAAGTTTATATATG
>JALULR010000138.1 GCA_027056155.1 DHVE2 group archaeon | reverse complement strand
CTGTTGGTGCAGCTGACAGCAGCTGCCCATGAAAAAGATTTATATACCTAAATTCATTGGAGAGCTAAATGAAAGCACCTAAAATATGGAAAATCCCCGTGCTCGGTGATGTTAATGTTGGCAAGACCTCGCTAGTAACAAGGTTTGCATATAACACTTTCAGTGAAGAAAAGGAAAATTCTGTGGAAAGCAAAGCATACAAACGCAAATTAGAGGATATCCTGCTCATGGTTTGGGATGTAAGTGTGTATGAGGAGCATGTAGATAAAATACTAAATGGCTCAAAGGCGGTTGTTATTATGGGAGACATTACCAGAGGTGAGACGCTCACTACGATGTATGAGTTAGCGAAGTTTTTAGAGGGCCACAAAGCGATGTTACTATTTGTAGGCAACAAAAGCGATATGAAGTACCAAGCAGAGTTTTGGAAAGATGAGCTTGCAGAGCTTGCTATGGAGTATGATTCTCCGTACTTTTTCACAAGTGCAAAAACCGGCGAGCATGTGGAAGATGTATTTAAGTACGTTATAGAACACGCATGAGCAAAAATATATATGGCCATAAGCATGCCGCCTTCGGTGATGATATTGAGCAAAATCAAAGTTGCACCTTCAATTCTATCAGCAGATTTTTCAAATCTGTGTCAGGCGATACGGGATTGCGAAAGAGGAAACGCAGATTACATACATTTAGATGTGATGGACGGGCACTTTGTGCCAAATATAACATTTGGCCCAGTGGTTATAGAGAGCATACGGAAATGCACTAAGCTTCCTTTCGATGCGCATCTTATGATTGAAAGACCCGACAAATTTATAAAAAGTTTTATGAAAGCAGGTGTGGATATTATTACTGTGCATAGGGAAGTAGATATTGACTTAAATACATTGCTTAAAAAAATAAGAAACTATGGGGCAGAAGTGGGGCTTGCCATAAATCCAGATACGCCGTTTGAAAAAGCAAAAGAGTATATGGAAAAGATTGATTATCTTCTCGTCATGTCCGTTTACCCGGGCTTTGCGGGTCAAGGGTTTATTGATTCAGTTATCCCTAAGATAAAGGAAGCTAAAGAGTATGTAGAGCATGAGCAACTTGACGTGAAGATTGCCGTAGATGGAGGTATCAAGCATACCAATTATAAGCGTGTGGTAAATGCCGGTGCGGACATTATTGTAGCAGCGAGTGCTATATTTAAGGGTGATATTGCTAAGAACATAAGCGACTTCAAAAAGTAGAGGAAAAAGTATTATTACAAAATCTAAATTTAAAGAATCTGATAAGGGTATTGATTCCCTCTTATTTTTTGTTGTGAATTTTAAAAAATTGATTGTGATAACATTTCGAAAGAATTAAGTTATTTAGGTACATGGCTACCTTATGAGACGGGTCACTGTTGGTAGCGTGAGAAGTTTAATCACGACTGAGCCTTCAGTTGTAGTTGAAGATGCAACTCTTTATGAAGTTGCCGAAGAGATTTTGAGGGACCCTAAGACCCGCTCGGTATATGTAATAAACTCGGAGCGAAAGCTGGTGGGCATAATACCCGTGATTGAGCTCATTCAGTACATGTATTATGAGTACATACCCTCTGAGTACATTACTTACCGATTTCCACTTGCCCTGAGCAGAGAGACTTGTGCTAAAGATATAATGCTCCCTCCCGTATATGTAAGAGACGACGATTCAATAACCGAGGCATTTAGGCTAATGTTCAAAGAGAACCTTAAAGAATTGCCAGTTGTGGACAGAAGTATGCACGTTATTGGAGATTTGAACATATTGGAGCTAATTGTAGCGTGGAAAGAGATGAGAGCTGATGCTAATTGAGCTTGCGCTTGCTCTGATACTCGTAAAATTAATGGACGAACTATTTATAAGGAAAAATCAACCTCCTGTGATTGGAGAGATTCTTGTGGGCATATTTTTCTCGTTTCTGGCGTTTGCATTGCCATCAGAATTAGACATGGTAAATTACAAGTTTTCTCTAAATCTGGATATTTATCACCCAGCTTTCGATTTTTTTGCAGACATGGGCATAATCTTTCTTTTGTTTCTGTCAGGCATGGAAACTAATCTTGATGATTTTAAAAAAAGTGGCAAAGGGGCAATGTTTGTAGGCGCATTTGGTGTATTGGCAACCTTTCTGCTAGGATTCGCCTTTGCACTTTATGCGGTTGGGTTCACTCTAAACCAAGCTATGGTGTTTGGAACTATATTTACCGCTACTAGCGTGGGCGTGACTGTGCGAACTATGATGGATATGCATATACTCAACACAAAGGTTGGAAATACCATACTAGCGGCGGCTGTGGCTGATGATATATTTGGAATAATTCTTGTGACCATTGTGCTCAGTCAGGG
>JALULR010000137.1 GCA_027056155.1 DHVE2 group archaeon | reverse complement strand
CTTTTTTCCGTGTGCTTCTTGGCTTGTCACCCTCGCGAACCATCTCAATACCCACCAAAATCATTAGCACACCGCCGGCAATCATAAGTGCTGCAATTGAGATGCCAAAGAAATCGAGAATGTATATGCCTGTAAACTGGAAGAAAAGAAGGAGCGAGACGGCGGTAATTGTAGAGTCTCTTATTATTTTTCTCTTCTCCTCCTTGCGCAAACCCGTGGTAAAAGATAAATAAAGAGGCAAAGCTGCGAAAGGGTCTATAACGGAAAAAAGAGGTACGAAAATGTGGAGAAACTCATCTAGGTCCATGCGTGCTCATGATGAAATTAGCTTTGATAGCGTCTCCAGTTTCCCCATTATCATATATACCACAGTGCGCCCGTGTACCGGAATATTTGGATCATTTGCAATCTCATCAAGCTCAAAAATTGCACTTGCAACACGCACGTCCATAGGCTTTCCTTTCTCTTCCAGCGTGTCTTTTGCATGTGTTATGCTTCTCCTTATATTTCGCGGAATTGACGTATCATCAATGAGCTCTTCCATTATACTAACTATTTCTTTATACAATTTTTCTTGCTCGCCCATATTTATCACCTCTTACTCAAATGTCACTCCTCTCTCCTTGTATGTGCTCACAACGAGCATGCTCTCTGTCTTAGTTACCCCATCTAGCTTTGATATAGAATTTAAAATGAAATCTTTCAAGTTTGAATACTCTGGAAACTTTACTTTTACAATTATGTCAAAATCCCCCGTGGTCAGAAAAACGTCCTCCACATTGTTGTAATTCACAAGTGCTTTGGAAACTTCCTCTATCTTCGAAGTGTCGCAGGTTATCCCTATTAGCGCTGTAACAATGTGCTTTTCATAATATTCATTCATTATTGAATCTTTGTCGTCCATTCTAATCACCTATCTGTGAATACTCCTACTCCTATTTATATTTTTTATCTGTGCCTAATACCTCGTCTATACGTTTTATATCGCCTTCAAGTGAAACAATCATTTCGAAATCAACCATAGTGTGGTATTCTATCAGTAACATATCATAAATATTGCTGCACATATCCACAAATGTCCGTACAAAATTGATATACAAATCGTGTATCTTTTGGTTTTCTGGGAGCTTGATTTCCTCATTTATATTTCGAGCTTTGATTTTGCTTAGGAGATAATCAAGGTCTTCCATCTTTGCAGCTAAAAACTCCATGACGCTGCTAGCTTCGTATAGTATGTTTCTAGCATCATCACTTTTCATTGATTCTTTCTTATTTTCCCATTTTTCGGATAACTCTTTAAGAAGATTTAGCAGGTCCCTAGCAGAGAGCACGTTGTTTTTAAATTCTATTAAGTCATCTAGAAAATCTTTACGAAGTATGTTTAACTCTGCAATTCTTGAAAATTCTTCCTCAAAATAATTCCAAATCTCCGCAGAGTCTTTGAGTTCTCCGATTTCATCGTCAGAGCTTGGCATTCACCTAATAATATCAATTATCGTATTAACAATTTTCTGAAATTGAATATCTGTTATCTCTCTTTTTGCTTTTTTCTAATTTTTCTAAGCTTTTATGTATCGATGCTCTGAATTTAGTTTATAAACTACCGATATGGTTAAATACACCGTGAGACATATTTTCACCGTGGATTACATATCTGCAGGAGATATTGAAAAGTATGCGTATTGCCCGCTAAGCTGGTGGTTGAGCAGAAACGAGAAGCATACGGAGAGCAAGGGCGTAATAGAGCATGAGAAAATAAGCAAGCTTGCAATTAGCGAGATTAATGAGAAAAAGAAAGCTGGTGAGTTTGAAAGAGCAGTGCTCTATTTTGCGTCTGGCGCCTCGGTGGTTGCGGTTGTGGGCGTATCCATGTTGTACTCTTCTTACACACTCGCAATAACATTTCACACTATTGCCGTATTTTGGCTTCTTGCAGCGCTCTATCTCCTGTGGAAATCCGGGCGCTACATAATGCGCTGGCGTGAAAATTACAGAAAGCTCATACTTGTTCTGCCACTAATTGCAACAACCTTTTCTATTCTAGCACTATCTTTTCTAATGGCGCCTAACTATATACTAGGATACACCCTAGAAATTGCATCATTGGTCTGGCTCATAGGTGCAACTTTTTTTTATTACATGTCTTTGAAAAGCGAGCTCAGGTATTCGGAGATTCGCAAAGAATTGCATCTCCCTGACGGAGAGATAATTTACGTTGATGACATGAAATCGGCGCCGTTGCTTAAAAGCAAAAAA
Source organism: DHVE2 group archaeon (assembly GCA_027056155.1). Lineage (GTDB taxonomy): Archaea > Thermoplasmatota > Thermoplasmata > Thermoplasmatales > Aciduliprofundaceae > JAADDK01. The sequence goes on along the minus strand of JALULR010000137.1, from coordinate 112 downwards.
TACGGTGTATGGGGCCGTCCGGACATGCTTCTAAAGCTCGATGGCGGCTATGTGCCGGTAGAAATCAAAACAGGACGCGTGCCACGTGGCCCACATTTTTCGCATATCATGC
>JALULR010000136.1:3825-9306 GCA_027056155.1 DHVE2 group archaeon | reverse complement strand
GAGCATACATCGCCCAAGGTGGGCATGCCGCATACTTTGCACTCTTTCAATTCAAGCTCTTCTCCTTTAAACAATTCTTTGTTTTTCAAATAGCCCTTTACAAAATTGAGCTTTGTGCCCGGTGCAATTTCTTCAATTTCGTTTAGCACGCGAGCATATAGTATGCTTTTTGCCCCCTCAGCATGCGGGCATTTTTCTCGCATTACGGGCATATTAAAAAGGGCAACATACATCTCTATCTCGTAGTTGGTAAGCTCGTACAGGGGCTTGGCTCTAGCAACCATCTTCTTGCCGGGCGGGAGGTAGGGACCTTGCCTTGAAAGATAGCCAGTGTTCCAGTGCAGCACATTACCCAATAAAAACGCAGATTCATCATCGAGATTATGACCAGTAGCTATAACATCGTAGCCGTTATCCCACGCAAACTTATTCATCAGGTATCGCTTGGTCATACCACAATATGAGCACGGAGCCCTGCGGGTTCTAACCTCGCCTATGCCCTTGCCAACCAGCTCGCGGAGCGAGAGCACATGCAAAGAAGTGCCCAGAGAATTACACTGCTCTTTAACGAGCTCCTCTGAATGAGTAGAATACTCGCCAATTCCGAGATTTATATGGAGACACTCAAACTCATAGCCCAAATTTTTAAGTGCAATCGCCACAGCAAGTGCGTCTTTGCCACCGCTAACAGCAACTAGAACTTTGCTATCTTTTGAGAACATTTTATTTTTATGGATTGTGCGCTCCACTTTCCTCTCAACGTACTCTCTATAATGCTCCTTGCACATAGCCAACTTAGGTGAGCGGAGCTGTATGTAGGATTCTCTGCCGCAGAACTTGCATCTTCTCATATGGCCGCATGGGAAGAACATTTTTTACCTTTTGCACATTCACCCTTATGGACATATATCTCGATATGACCGGCACAATAACAGATATGGATAGCGAAAATCTTGCAATGCTCAAACTCTCTGCGGCAATTGGAAAAAGATTCAAAATACAGATGAGCCCAGAGGAAATTCTGCGCAAGATTGAAGAATACCGCAAACCGTACATGGATAAACGAGATAAAGAATACACCCCTATCAGATTTTTGATTCTCGAGGCGGTGAAGCAAATTTCCCCAGAGCCGCTATGCGCCAATGATTCATATTGGGTTTTGGACGAGTACTCAAAGTTCCATGCAAAGCACGTGCGCCTCGCACCCGGAGCAAAGGAAGGCCTCGAAAAAATTAGAGCTATGGCGGAGCACATGGGCATAATAACCGACGGCGATAGACCATACACGGACTCGCTTATCCATGCGTTAGGTATAGCAGAGCTTTTTGATTCAATAACCACCGCCGAGGACGCTGGCGTGGGCAAGCCAAATCCAAAGATTTTCGAGCTCGCGTTGGAGAACTCAAAGAGCACACCTAAAATATACATCGGCGATTCTGAGAAGAGAGACATGGTTGGTGCAAAAAAGGTGGGCATGCTCGCAGTGAAGCTCGGCACATTTACAAAGTACGGAGATTATCACGCTAAAAATTTATATGAGGCAGCAGAGCTCATTGCAAATCTCCCTCACTGATATGCGTTATTACTTTCTTTCCCCTGTCCGTAAGCTTGAGTATGATAATCTTCCTTATGATTCCGTATTTTGCAAGCTTTTCCACTATGCTCGCCATCTCATCTTCGCTTAGCTCTAGCTTACGCATGATATCCTCGTAGCTCCACTCTTTGCTTAGCAGGTGAATAATCATGCGGTCAAGATTGCTGAGATTTGCCATAATCTCCGTGTTAATATAATCATCGATAACCTGAGTAATAAGCTGCCAGAAAAACATACGCTTTAAGGGATTGACAAAAACCTTGATGTTCTTATTTTCTTTACCTTGCTGAAAATCTATTGATATTACACCTATCTTCTTAAAACCGTACTCTATCTTTGTACGCTCAATGTTAGATATATCCTCGATATTAATGGTGAAACTCTTCAACGACGAAAATGCAATGCTATTTACCGCTACAGACATTGTGCCAGAGTACCACTTTTCATCAACTCTAAACATTATGCGGGTCTTCGATGTTATAGCCTTTAAAATTTCGAGGCGCAGTCTCCTTATAAACCGCTCTTCGGCAGAGAGCAGCAGATAAATGTTTTCTCTCCTCTTTATGGACATATATTCAACTAAAAGCAGAGCGCGACCCTCTCTTATGGCGGGCAGAGTAATGCTCTTATCAATACTCAATATGTAATCTACCGGAATGCGCAGATACTCTCCATCAAATAGAATTAAAGTGTTGCCCTCTAACTTAACCTTGCCCTTGCTCCACTCTTTGTCGGTATATATCATGAATCCCTTTCCGTATGGGTGTATGTAATCAACTTCCCCCAGTATGTTAGCTTGCATATACTACCCCTAATTAATCCTCACACTTACCTCGTACTTCTCCCCCACACGCAAATCTATGATATCCGCCTCTTGCTCCTTTTTAAGAAGCTCGGTGAATTTGTTTAGCTCGTTCACATCTTCGAAAACGAAGGTTAGAACAACGTGTCTCTCTTTAATCTGCGATAATTTAGCCATAGCCTCCTCCGCCGTTAATCCATCGCTTATGCTTTTCATGCTTTTCTTATGTATTGCATTCTCAATTTTGCTTTCTAACTCTCCGAGTCTAAACGGTTTTACTGTGTAGTCATCAGCACCTAGCTTCATACTATTCACAACAGTATCCAAATCATTAACCCCGCTCACCATGATAATTACCGCATTACTCAAATAATCGCGCACCTGCTCTAAAATCTCTACACCGCTCATATCGGGAAGCATGACATCTAACAAGAGCACGTCAATATCCGGGTTCTCCTCTATCTTCTGTATTGCTTCTTGGCCGCTATGCGCTTCTATTACCTCATAACCCCTCTTGGAAAAATAAAGACTCACAAGCTTGGTAATCTCCGTTTCGTCATCGACAGATAGCAGTTTAAGTTTTGACTCTGAAAATCCCATGTCGTGAACATACGTGTTATGATATTTATATCTTTTGATGAAATCCCAGCACAGTGTAACATAAGGATTTTTCATGCCTGTAAAATAAATAAAAATAAAGCATCTTTGCCTAAACTAAAACATGCACTTATACATGATTTTGCGGTTTTAGTGAAATCAACCATATTTTAGAAAATTTTTAATAATACAAATAACATCATGGACTATGGTCGTGGAGATTTATGAGCTAAAAAAGATGGATTTGAGAGGCGCAGTTATAATCGACGGTTTTCCGTCGGTGGGGTTAGTAAGCTCCATAGTGGCAAACTATGTGATTGATAGCCTCAATCTATCGCAGATTGCCATTGTAGATAGTGACTACTTTCCATCAGTGGCACTAGTACGCAAATGGGAACCTCTGAATCCAGTTAGGGTATACGCAGGCAACATCACCCAAGACACGAAAATAGCGGTATTTGTCTCAGAGTTTCAGCTTCCAACACCCATTACCAAGCCCCTCGCCTCACTTATTCTTGACTGGACTGACGAAAAGCGAGCTGAGCTAATTATCACCCCCGAGGGACTAATAACCGAAGAACACAAAGAAAAGGTAAACGTGTATGGAGTAGCAAGCACCGACTACGCATCTAAAAAGATACCTGATGAGGTACTCAAGTTTGAAGAAGGTGTGATTACCGGCGTGACAGGCGTGCTTTTAACAGAGGGTAAGAAGAGAGAGCGCGATGTAATAGCACTGCTAGCAGAGGCGCACCCAGACTACCCAGATGCAAGAGCAGCGGGCAGAATCGTAGAAATACTAAACCACATGCTGGGCAGCGTAAAAATAGACCCGCAGCCACTATACGAAGAGGCAAAGAAAATTGAAGAGAACATTTCAGAAATACAAAAGAAAGCGTCGCAGGTTAAGCAAGTGCCGAAGAATTATATGTACGCTTGAACACTTATTTTATCACCTTTTTCAACCTTCGCTCCAAATTTCTCCACAAGCCATAGATTTGTAATGGCATGAGAAGTGAGTACTGAGGGCTTGTATTCCACTGCTCCTGCAACAAAGGCAAAAATTGGCAAGTGGTCAGCCATGTGCCGGTCTACAGTGCCCGAAGAGCGTGTTTCTTCTAACAACGCGGTTTTTGCCATTTCTGCCACGCGTTCTGCTCGTATGCCTTTACGGCATAGCGCCGTGCCGGAGAGCAGTGTGTTTTCATACTCAGCCACTAGAACCACCCCGCAGCCAGTGGATATGCTGCCAGTTTTTGTGTCTTCGATTATGTCAAAATTCCCAAGCGCATTCTCAATTCTTCTCAGCACGTGCTCAGGCAGAGCTCTCTGATTCACATAAGCTATGTGCTTAATCATCTTGCCCCTGCTCAACAAAGATATATGTGCCAATGGTCGTGGCTCAATTTCTACAATAACTCGCCCACCCCCTTTAGAATAGTAACCTCTCTCAATCACCCGTGCATTAATGCGCGCTCCAAATCTAGAGAGTAAGGGAAACAAAACATGGGCATAGTAATCCACCGGCGGCGAGAACGGAACATCTGTACCACCCGTAACATCAATACGCACCCGCTCACCGGAAGCTAGCGCTATGGGCAATGCAACCTGAAGCACTAGCGTTATGCTACCCGCAGTTTTTATGCAAACACTATAATTACCGCCCTTTATACGCGATGGAGAAAAAGATAGCTCTGTAGAGCCAAGCTCTAAGCCATCGACCCCAGCGCCGCACATCTCAGCGGCGAGCTTTATGCCATGTATGTGCTGATTCTTTAACCCCGGTTTAGTGCGGCCTTTTCTAATATTTATTACTCTTACATCTTCTCCGAGTATGCATGAAAGCGCCACCGCAGTGCGCAGAATCTGACCACCACCTTCACCATAAGAGCCATCAATTATCATCTTCGCTCACTTATACACCCTATATTTTTTATTGTTTGCTATGATATATTTTCCTTCTAGCCGAGCAGCGCCAAATTTCTCCTTGAAAAACTCTTCTATCCATGCCTTGCGAATAGGCTCATCATCTTCCCCCAAGATTCGAGCGTAAATCCTGCGAAGCTTATCGGTAGTTGCAAGCTCTTCAAAAGTTGCGTTAAATAGCTCTGCAGTTTCTAACCCTGATTTGTTCAACTGCGGCTTTCGTTTTATGTAATAAAGACCGAGAAGTGCGCCTGTAACCGCGCCTATCACATGGGCACCATGCGCAATATTATCATTGATCCATAGAAGCGTAGAAATGAACTCTATTAGAAGCAACGCAAGTATAGCAATTTTGACCTTTATTTTAGGCATCAGTATGGGGCCTAGAAAAAACGCAATTTCATCGTTGGGATACATGATTATGAACGCACCCATCACACCGAATATGGCTCCAGATGCACCTATTAACACCGAATTAACGCCCATGGTATATAAAAACAGGGAGTAGCCAATATTAGCCGCAATACCCGATACAAAAAATATGAGCGTGAGTCTCGCACTA